>CAMZMA010000132.1 GCA_947311815.1 uncultured Flavobacteriaceae bacterium | reverse complement strand
GTGTGATAAATCATTATAAATGGCTAAAGCTTCTTCTTCTTTACCCGCAGCGTAGAGTTTTTTTGCTTTTTGGATCTCTTGTTCATAGGCAGCTGTTTTTACTTCAGGGGTTTCTTTATTTTGTATTGTTGTGATGATTTCTTGTGTTGTGTTATCATCCTCTTTTGTAGATTGTTTATCGATGTATAGGTAGAGTAAAAAACCAAGCATCATGCAATTATCAAAAACAGAAGAACAACTTATGCAATATTTATGGAAACGTGAAAAAGCGTTTTTAAAAGACTTATTGCACGATTTTCCAGACCCTAAACCCGCAACAACTACAGTTGCAACGCTTTTAAAAAGAATGATAGATAAAGGTTTTATCAACTATCAATTGTTTGGTAAATCGAGAGAATATTATCCGCTTGTAAAAAAAACCGACTACTTTTCGAAACATGTAAACGGATTGATAAAAAACTTCTTTAACAATTCTGCGAGTCAGTTTGCATCATTTTTTACCACAGAAACCAATCTTTCTACTGATGAACTAGAAGCATTGAAAAAAATTATTGATTCACAACTTAAAAAGCAGCAAAAATGATACTTTATCTCTTAAAATCTACACTGTGTTTGTTGTTATTGTTAGCCATTTATCAGCTTTTTTTAGAACGCGAAAAAATGCATCAATTTAATCGTTACTATTTATTAGGTAGTATTTTGTTTGCTTTTTTAGTACCTCTTTATACCATTTACACAAAAGCCACTGCTCTCGTTTTCGAAACTTATCCTATTCAAAATTTAGCCTTAGAAACAATTGAAATTTCTGCTAAAAATACAGCAACTTCTTCTTTCGATTATCAATTTTACGCCTTGTTGTTTTATGTACTTGTTGCTGTTGTATTGTTATTCAGATTTGGAAGAAACTTGCACAAAATCATCCAAAAAATAAGAAAAAACACACATGTATCGTATCAAAAAGCAACCTTGGTTTTGGTAGATGATGCTATTTTACCGCATACATTTTTACACTATATTTTTATCAACAAAAAAGAATACGAAAACGGTGCTATCGAAACCGAACTTTTTACCCACGAGCTAACTCATGTAACGCAAAAACACACTATCGATGTACTTATACTCGAACTTTTACAAGTGTTTTTTTGGTTTAATCCACTTTTTATTTTTATCAAAAAAGCCATCAAACTAAACCACGAATTTTTAGCCGACACCAAGGTTATTGCATCCCATAAAAACATTTCTGAGTATCAAACATTGTTAATAAACAAAGCGGCTTGGAACAACACCTATTACTTGGCCAGTAATTTGAATTATTCACTCACTAAAAAAAGATTATTAATGATGACTACACAAAAATCTCGTAGAAAAATCTTGCTTAAAAAATTGGCTTTAGTGCCACTATTAGCAGGATTTGTCTTTCTATTTGCCAACCGAGTAGAAGCACAAGAAACTTTAACAATTACAAAAGACAAAAAAACTGTACCAACGTTTCAAGACAAAACAGAAGAAGAATTGTATATGGAGTATGTTAATAAAAACGTTCATATTACTTTTACTGATAAGAATGGTAAAAAAAACATAAAGCACTTTAATGAAATGACAGATAAAGAAAAGGAATCTATTAAACCTCTTTATATTTCTAAAATTCAAAAAAAGAATGTCCCCACAAAAACACAACTAAATAATTGGAAAAATACTAGTAAATACGCTATTTGGATTGACGGAAAAGTGGTAAAAAACACTGTTTTAAACCACTACAAAAACACCGATTTTTCTAACTTTTTTGATAGTTTTGTGCATAAAAATGCTCGCACCAAACGTTTCCCACAAACGCATCAGGTTTATTTAAACACTAATGCTTATTTTAAAAAGAAAAATGAAGAGAATGTTAAAGCTTTTGAAGCTTATAAAAAATTTCATAAAATTAAAAATAAGCACACTATTTATCCACTTAAAAAGGCTCTTAAAAACAGTATAAAAAACGTTTCTGAGCAACAAAAAAGTGCTACAAAAAAACAAGTGGCAACTTATAATAGACTCGCAAAAAAGTACAATAAAATTGTAAAGAAAAAGCGCATTATAAAATTGGGCGATTTACAAAAAATGGAGTCTATTTATAAAATAATGACTCCTCAACAAAAAGAAAAGGCACAACCTTTTCCTAATTCTGTTCCACCTCCACCTGCACCAGAGAAAATTGCTTTTACAAAAATTCCGCCACCACCTAAACCTGTTTTAATAAAAGGAGCAACAAAAAAAGAAATTATAAAATTTAATATTGAGCATAAAAAATGGAAAAAAGAAATAGAAAAATATCCACCGCCTCCTCCACCTCAAAAGAAATTGCTAAAAAAAACGACAAGTAAAATCCCTGAGCAAAATCCATTTGTTTATAGCGCTGATACCGTTATTATTTCAAAAGCTCAGAAAGGAGATAATTCATCAAAAGAATATTTTTTAGATAACAAACGGATTACGTGGGAAGAATTAAAAAAATTAAGTCCGCATACACTTGCAAAGATTCGTATTAAAAACAATACCGATGGTTCTAAATCTATGTACTTAACCAGTCGTAAAAAATAGACTTTCGTACCATCAAAAACCCTCACAGAATTTTTATATCTGTGAGGGTTTTTATAAATATCAATCTGCAATTTCTCTACTATTCGAAATGAGAAAAACTACTCTTTTTCTGCCATTTTCTTTACATAATCGGTAATAATCACAATTTGTGTAGGTCCAACTTTTCCTTCAATATATTTGGCATTGTCTCTATCTAAAGAAATTCTACGTACCGCTGTACCTTGTTTGGCAACCATACTAGACCCTTTTACTTTTAAATCTTTAATTAACACCACAGAATCTCCTGCTTGTAAAATAGTACCATTTACATCTCTATGAATTACTTTTTCGCTATCGTCTAAATGCTCTCCTGTAGCTTGTGCAAAACGCAAATCGTCATCTTCTAAATACATCATATCTAACATATCTTTTGGCCAACCTTCGTTTCTTAAACGTTGTAACATTCTCCAAGCAACCACTTTTACCGCTCTGTGCTCAGACCACATAGAATCGTTTAAACAACGCCAATGATTTGCATCAGTATTTTCTGGGTTTTCTATTTGATCTATACAAGTTGCACACGCTAATAAACTACCATCTACACCTCCTGTTGATGTTGGTTTTACTTCATACGTACTCACATCATTTGTTGATGTACATAATTCACATTGATTGCCACTTCTGTTTTTTAATTCGTCTAATAAACTCATTGTTCTTGTTAATTTTGAAGCGAAATTACAAACTTTATACTAAAAAACGTAAATTGCATTTGAAATATACCAATTTATACAAAAAAACAGGAAACTATGCGTTTGATTTTAGAAAAATATGCGACAAAAAAAGTTATTTACTACGGATTTAGTATCATCCTTTTTGTCAATTTTATTGTTTTCCCTTTCTTTCCTAAATTGTTTTCAGGTACAGAAATCCCTATTGATAAGATTCTTGATTTACAGTTTGGTTTTACTACAGATTTTGCATATCAACTGTTTGATATTCTTGGAAAATCAGGACAAAAAGCCTATTTGTACTTTGGTGTTTTTGTAGATATACCTTACATGATTGTTTATGGATTTACGTATGCTATTTTAATCCTTTTTTTACTTAAAAAAAAGCAGCTTTATCAAAGATTCAGCTATCTAATTTTTATTCCTATTTTTGCTGCTTTTTTTGATTTGCTAGAAAACGTAGGTATCATTTCTCTTTTAGTAAACTACCCGACCAAATACCCTCTTATTTGTACTATAACTTCTTTTGTAAATCAACTTAAATGGATTTCTGCAATTGTTATACTTGTTATAATTATCGCCCTTCTTTTTAGAAAAAAGAGAATTTAGTACAACTTATCTTCCTGTTAATGATTTCGGAATTCGACCGTTTTTAATTGCTTCTGATCTCAATCTTCTGCCAACAATACGCTCGTTCATTTGCCCGATTTCTAAAATTTTATCGATATTTAAATTGGTTTCTATGCCCATTTCATCTAACATTACCACCAAATCTTCGGTAGCAATTAATCCGACTAAATTAGGATCTTTGTAATAATAAGAACCTGTACCTGCTACTGGAACTCCGTCTATAAAATTAGCAGGTTGCCCGCCAATTCCGCCCATGGTAGCTTCAAAATTGGTCATTCCTGCTTGTAATGCTGCCAATACATTTGCTAATCCCCAACCACGCGTGGTATGAAAATGTACGATTTGCTTTTCGGTCAAACCCACTTTTTCTTGTAACATTGAGTAGTACTCAAACACTCTATTTGGCGATGCAGAACCATCGTGATCGGCATGCTCAACATCATCTGCACCAATATCAAACCAACGTTGTGTATATTCTATCGCTTTTTTCATATCAGTAGGACCTTCAATAGGACAACCCCAAATGGTAGAAACCGTTCCGTTTACTTTAATGCCTGCTTTGTGTGCCAATTTTATTTGCGCTTCTGCCATTTTCCAATACTCTTTTAATGACAAACCCGAATTTTTTTGATGATGCGATTCGCTGGTAGAAACCATTAATAAAATACGATCGGGTCCAAACCCTTTTCTTTTGGCTTCAATAGCTCTTTGTACGGCGCGTTCTCTAATAGTTATAGCGGTTAAAGAAGCATCATCTAATAAATGTGCTACTTTTTTAGAGGTTCTAATTTTTTGAAACAAAATATCGGCATCTGCAAATTGTGGCATCCCTTTTGGATTTCCAAAATTGGTTACTTCGATGTGCTTAAAACCCGCCAACAAAAGCTCTTCTAACATCCATAATTTAGCATCCGTAGGAATAAATTTTTCTTCG
>CAMZMA010000131.1 GCA_947311815.1 uncultured Flavobacteriaceae bacterium | reverse complement strand
TGAAGATTTTAATAACGGATTATCGTCAACAATTATACTTTGGGTTTGTGTAAAATCATGTTGATTTTCTGTAATATTTAAAGTATTAAATACATAAACCCAAAGTATAATTGTTGACGATAATCCGTTATTAAAATCTTCAAGAAGAATGAAAGTAAGTATTCATTTATTACCATCTATGAATCCAATAGATCCTAATATTCCGATGTCTTTAGAGTTTCAAACTTCTGCTAAATTTTATTTAAATTTTTAAAATGGTAAAAAATAAAATCTGTTTATTAGGTGTTTTTATCCTATTTATTAATGTCGTTATTGCACAAAATAAACCTGTACTTTATGGTTTTGCAGAGTTGCCACAAACATTATTGTTAAACCCTGGAGCAGAAACAAATTATAGATTTCATGTTGGTGTTCCATTAGCGTCAGGTATTTCAGCAAATATAGGTTCGTCAGGAGTTAAATTAGATGATTTGTTTTTAAAAGATAATATTGATTTTAATATCAAATTTGCAAAAGTTTTATCTAGTTTATCAGAAAATGATGATATCAGTTTCAATTCACAAATCGAAATTTTAAACGGAGGATATCGCTTAAATAATAACACGTATTTAACCATTGGTTTTTATGAAGAAATAGACTTTATAAGTTATTTTCCTAAGGATATTGTAACCTTACTTTATGAAGGAAGCGAACCTTATTTAAACAGGAGTTTTTCATTATCGCAATTGGTTTTTAAAATGGATGTTTTAGGCGTGTTGCATTTTGGTGTTTCTAGAGTCATCAATAGAAAATTAACAGTAGGAGGTAGGTTTAAAATTTATTCTTCTAGCATTAATATGAAATCTAATAACAATTCAGGCACATTTACCACCGTTTTAGGCGATAATAATATTTATACACATTATTTGAGCAATATGAATATTGCTATAGAAACTTCTGGTTTGTCATCAGCAAATAACACGAATTTTGATAGTTCTAACTTAATTTCTGACACATTTTTTGGAGGCGATTTAGGCATGGGAATCGATGTGGGTTTTACCTATAAACCAAATGACCAAGTAGAATTTACAGGAAGTATTTTAGATGTAGGATTTATTAGTCATTCAAAAAATAATAAAACATATACAATAAATGGAAGTTATGTGTTTGAAGGGATTAATTTTCAATATGACCCATTAAATCCAAGAGATTATTGGGCAGAATTAGATGCCGATTTTTCTAGTAAAGTAGATAAAAAGACCACTACAGATTCATATATTTCTTGGAGGTCAGCAAAGGTAAACACTTCCTTAAAATACAGTTTTGGTAGAGTAAGGTTAAACAAAGAGTGTTATGACGCTTCTTACAAAGAATATTTTAATAATTCAATAGGAATGCATCTTTTTACGTCGTTTAGACCCTTACGACCACAAATTGCATTTACAGGTTTTTATGAAAAATCTTTTTCAGAAAAATTCTTTACGAAACTAACTTATACCATAGATAATTATTCATCTACAAATGTTGGAGCAGGTATTTCATTTCAAATAGGAAAAGTAAATTTCTATGGTATTTTAGACAACCTTTTTAAGCTTCAAGATATTAATACTGCCAATAATGTGTCTATGCAATTTGGTTTTAATCTGTTATTTAATTAAAATGAAAAAAATAGTTATAATAATTTTTGCTCTAATTTTATCTTCCCCTATTTTGTCACAAAAGAAAAACTTAAATAGTTATAAGTATATAATTGTAAATAATAAGTTTGATTTTTTAAAAAAAGTAGATCAATATAAAACTAGCTCTTTTCTTAAATTTTTATTTAAAAAAGAAGGTTTTACAGTGTATTTAAGTAATTAAGAAAAGCCAGCGGAATTAGATAAAAGAAATTGTATGAGTTTGTTAGTTACGGTAAAAGATAATTCGAATATGTTTAGTACAAAAAACAGTATCGAATTAAAAGATTGTAGAGGGAAAACTATAGTTAAAACAAGAGAAGGGGTTAGTAAATTAAAAGATTATAAAAGAGCTTATTATGAAGCTATTAAAGAGGCTTTTAAAGATGTTAAAAAATTAAACTACCATTTTTCACCCTCAAATAGTGTCGTAGAGCTAAAGCCTATAAAAAAAATAAATACCGTAAAAACAGTAATTAAAACCGATTTATTTGCACAACCAATTAAAAACGGATTTCAATTAATTGATAAAAAACCTTCCATTATTTTTACCCTTTTAAAGACAAAAAAAGCTAATACTTTTATCATTAAAGATAAAAATGGAGTAATGTATAAAAAAGAAGGTGTTTGGATCGCCGAATATTATCAAAAAGATAAATTGATAATAGAAACGTATCAGGTTAAATTTTAATAGCCATATTTATCTTTCCAACGTTTTTGTAAAATATCTCTAAATTGATGTTCTCTAGGATTGTTTCCAGGTTCATATAATTTTGTGTTGATAATTTCATCAGGTAAAAACTCTTGATGTACAAAATTACCCTCATAATTGTGCGAATATTGATAGTTTTTGCCATAATCTAAGTCTTTCATCAATTTTGTAGGCGCATTTCTAAGATGTAGCGGTACTGATAAATCGCCCGTTTTCCGAACCAAATCTTGCGCTTTCCCAATAGCCATATAAGACGCATTACTTTTTGCCGAATTTGCCAAATAAACCGCACATTGGCTTAAAATAATTCGAGATTCAGGATTCCCAATTACCGCAACCGCCTGAAACGTGTTGTTTGCCAAAATAAAAGCCGTAGGATTTGCATTCCCGATGTCTTCAGAAGCTAAAATAAGCATTCGTCGAGCAATAAATTTAACATCTTCGCCACCTTCAATCATTCTTGCCAACCAATATACTGCTGCATTTGGGTCGCTACCTCGTATCGATTTTATAAAAACCGAAACAATATCATAATGTTGCTCGCCTGTTTTGTCATATCTAACAGTGTTTTTCTGAATTTTAGACAGCACCAATGTATTGGTAATTTCAATAGGACTATCTTCAGAGTTTACCAACAACTCAAAAATATTTAAGAGTTTTCTGGCATCACCACCAGAAACTTGTAACAAAGCATCAGTTTCTTTAATGGTGATTTTTTTCTTTGAAATAATCACGTCTTTTTCCATTGCTCTGTGTAATAAAGCGATTAAATCTTCTTTATCAAAAGAATTTAAAATATACACCTGACACCGAGAGAGTAGGGCAGGAATCACTTCAAAACTAGGGTTTTCGGTAGTGGCGCCAATTAGAGTAATCCATCCTTTTTCTACCGCACCTAATAAAGAATCTTGTTGCGATTTACTAAAGCGATGAATCTCATCAATAAATAAAATAGGGTTTTTTGTCGTAAACAGTCCGCCGCTTTTTTTAGCTTTATCAATCACCTCTCTAATATCTTTTACACCCGAATTAATAGCACTCAAGGTGTAAAAAGGACGTTCAGAAACATTGGCTATAATGTTTGCAAGAGTCGTTTTTCCAATTCCTGGAGGTCCCCACAAAATAAGCGAAGGAATCAAACCTCTTTTAATATGTTGTGTTAAAATTCCGTTTTTACCCACCAAATGTTGTTGACTAATATAATCTTCAAGCGTTTTTGGTCTAATACGTTCTGCCAATGGTTCATTCATTCAGTAAAAATAATAAAGTTTTCTGACAGATGTTCCGTTTTTTTACTTTGGATGCGTTTTTGTTATATTTATTGGATGAATGATGAGCAACATTTAAAATTTTCGTTACAAACCTTACGCATTCCTTTCTTATTTGTGCTGTTAATTTGGTTGGTGTATTGGGTTGAAATTCAGTTTTCATTTAATTTTAACAAATACGGAGTGTATCCACGAACTTTTAGCGGATTAAAAGGTGTTTTTCTTACCCATTTTATTCATAGCGACACCAAGCATCTTTTTAACAATTCGATTCCGTTATTTGTACTTTTAAGCGCATTGTTTTACTTTTATAAAGATGTAGCCTACAAAGTACTATTATTAGGAGGCTTTTTTACAGGTTTTTTTACGTGGATGATTGCCAGAGAATCGTATCATATTGGTGTAAGCGGTATTGTGTATTTACTCTTTAGTTTTGTATTTTTTAGTGGCGTGTTAAAAAAACACATTCGGTTAATTGCACTTTCTTTAGGTGTTATTTTTTTATACGGAAGTATGATTTGGTATGTGTTTCCTGTAAAAGACGGAATGTCTTGGGAAGGGCATTTATCAGGATTTATAACAGGATTGTTTTTTGCTTTTTTATACAGAAAAAAAGGAATTCAAAAACAAGAATTCGAATTTGTTAAAACCGATTTTGATGATCTATTTGATGATGAAGGAAATTTGATAACGACAAATGTAGATGATCAACCTCATGACAAAAAACAATAATATTTAGCAACCTGGACTACCTAATAAATTTGGGATTATTTTTTTAAGCCACTTTTTTAATAATTTCTTTCAATTCATCATAATACGTTTCTACTCCCCATCTTTTAAAATACAATTCTTTGAATATTTTATGAGAATACTTCTTGCCATTCAATAAAGAAGTTATTAATAACTCTATCTCTCCGCTTG
>CAMZMA010000130.1 GCA_947311815.1 uncultured Flavobacteriaceae bacterium | reverse complement strand
CTATCAGATGAGTACATCAAAAGTATTGAAACAAAGCTAAATAATAGACCCAGAAAACGTCTTAACTTTGAAAATCCTATATTTGCAATGGAAAAATTATTGTTTAACCAAACTGTCGCGTTTATGAGTTGAATTCAGCTAATTTTTATTTACTCACATAATTTTTTCCATTATTTTTTGTCATAGAAAACTACGCTAATTTAAGTAACTTTGCAAACGAATTTAGATTAGAAAAAATGTCAGAAGAAACAAAATCGTTAAATTTTATAGAACATATTATTGAAGAAGATTTGAGCAACGGATTACCGAAAGAAAAACTACGCTTTCGTTTTCCGCCAGAGCCTAATGGATATTTGCATATCGGTCACACCAAAGCCATCGGAATTAGTTTTGGTTTGGGCGAAAAATATAATGCGCCTGTAAATCTTCGTTTTGATGATACAAATCCTGCTAAAGAAGAGCAAGAATATGTAGATGCTATTAAAAAAGACATTGCATGGTTAGGGTATCAATGGAAAAACGAATTATATTCATCAAACTATTTTCAACAATTATATGATTGGGCGGTTCAATTAATTAAAGACGGTAAAGCGTATGTTGATAGTCAATCTTCTGAAGAAATGCGCATTCAAAAAGGGACACCCACCAAAGAAGGTACAAATAGTCCGTACAGAAATCGGTCTGTTACTGAAAATTTAGCGCTTTTTGAAGGAATGAAAAATGGTGATTTTGAGGAAGGAACACACGTTTTACGTGCAAAAATTGACATGGCAGACCCAAATATGCTAATGCGAGATCCGTTAATGTATCGAATTTTAAAAAAGACACATCACAGAACGGGCGATGATTGGTGTATTTATCCGATGTATGATTGGACGCACGGAGAAAGCGATTATTTAGAACAAATATCGCACTCATTATGTTCGTTAGAATTTAAACCTCATCGTAAATTATACAACTGGTTTAGAGATGCTATTTATCAATATAACAAAGAAAATTTACCTTTACCACCTAAACAGCGTGAGTTTTCTCGATTAAATTTAAGCTATACCATTATGAGTAAACGTAAATTACTCAACTTGGTAGAAGAAGGAATTGTAAACGGTTGGGACGACCCCAGAATGCCTACTATTTCTGGACTCAGAAGACGGGGTTATACGCCTGCATCCATCAGAAATTTTATTGAAACCGTTGGTGTTTCTAAAAGAGAAAACGTTATTGATGTTGCTTTGTTAGAATTTAAAATTAGAGAAGATTTAAACAAAACCGCTAAAAGAGTAATGGGTGTTTTAAATCCTATAAAAGTGGTGATTGATAATTATCCTGAAGGAGAAGAAGAATTTTTAGATGCTAATTACAATGATTATGAAGAGGGTTTTGGTAGTAGAAAAGTTCCTTTTTCGAGAGAAATTTACATAGAAAAAGAAGATTTTAGAGAAGAGGCAAATAAAAAATTCTTCCGTTTAAAATTAGGGAAAGAAGTCCGATTAAAAAACGCGTATTTTATCACTGCAAATAGTGTAGAAAAAGATGAAAACGGAGAAATAACCGTAATTCATTGTACGTATGATCCGAAAACAAAATCGGGCAGCGGCACCGAAGAAAGTAAACGAAAAGTAAAAGGAACACTGCATTGGGTTTCTATAAAACACGCAGTAAAAGCAGAAGTAAGATCTTATGACCGACTGTTTTTAGACGAAGCACCAGATAGCCACAAAGACAAAGATTTTATGGAGTTTGTAAACCCAAATTCTTTAGAAATTATTGAAGCTTTTGTAGAACCAAGTTTACAATCAGCAAAAATTGGCGAACGTTTTCAGTTTCAACGTATCGGTTATTTTAATGTTGATGATGATACTACGGATGAAAAATTAATCTTTAACAAAACCGTTGGGTTGAGAGATAGTTGGAGTAAGAAGTAGGTTTAAAAAACCTACTTCTTAACTCAACATCATTTTTGCTTTTTTTACAGCTTCAATAAAGATATCTATTTCTTCTTTGGTGTTGTAAAAAGCAAACGAAGCTCTTACTGTTCCAGGAATTTTATAAAACGCCATAATTGGTTGTGCGCAATGATGTCCTGTACGAACTGCAACTCCTAATTTATCTAAAATAACGCCAATATCGTATGGATGAATCCCTTCAATAGTAAACGAAATAACCGCAGTTTTAGCTACAGAACCATAAATTCTTACACCTGCTATTTCTTGTAATTTTTGTGTTCCGTAAGCTAATAAGTCGTTTTCATAAGCGGCAATATTTTCAAATCCGATAGCATTCATATAATCTAAAGCCACACCAAATGCGATGCCATCACAAATATTAGGCGTACCTGCTTCAAATTTATGAGGCAAACCTGCATAGGTAGTTTTTTCAAACGTTACGGTTTCTATCATTTCTCCACCCCCTTGATAAGGCGGTAATTTTTGTAACCATTCTTCTTTTCCGTAGAGAATACCTACACCTGTTGGACCACAAATTTTATGAGCAGACGCTACATAAAAATCGACATCTAAATCTTGTACATCAGGTTTTATATGTGGGCAAGCTTGTGCACCATCAATTAAAACAGCAGCACCAAATTTATGTGCTTTGTGTATGATTTCTTTAATCGGATTAATGGTTCCTAAGGCATTAGAAACATGATTACAAAAGACCAATTTGGTTTTTTGAGTCAAAATTTTATTGTACACATCCATTCGTAAAGACCCGTCTTCATCCATCGGAATTACCCGTAAAATAGCACCTGTTTTTTCGCATACTAATTGCCAAGGCACAATATTAGAATGATGCTCTAATGCAGAAACAATAATTTCATCACCTTTGGTTAAAAGTGATGAAAATCCTGATGCTACTAAATTTATACTGTGTGTTGTGCCCGCAGTAAACAGCATTTCATACGCGTGTTTTGCATTAAAATGATGTTGAATTTTAATACGTGCTTCTTCATATTTATCAGTAGCTTCTTGACTTAAAGTGTGCACACCTCTGTGAATGTTTGCATTGTAATTTGTATAGTAATCTACAATCGCATCAATAACTACTTGTGGTGTTTGTGAAGTGGCGGCATTATCAAAATACACCAAAGGTTTTCCGTTTATGGTTCTTTTAAGAATCGGGAAATCGGCACGAATTGTATCAACTGGAAACATAAAAAATCATTTTAAAATACAAAGATACTTTATGTAATGATATTTTGATAAAAATTTTAAAGTAAAAAGATTTCCGTAGCTTTGTGTACCAACAATATCTCTTATGAAATTTATAAAACGAAGTTTATTACTTATTTTATCGGCAATTATTATCTTTTTTATTGCTAATTTTCCGAAGCTGAATATTATTGCAGGCTATTCTGCAAAAAACATCAGTTCGTCAGTATTTTTAGCGGGCAGAAGTTTAGATTTTACCGATGCACAAGACAATCAATTTTCGCCCATTAATTTAGCGGATGATGCAATAAATACAGCTGAAAAATCGGCTACGGCATCTGTATTTGGCTTGTTGCAAAGAAAAGCGATTTATATTGATGGATTAGGAAGTGTTTTAATTACTTCGGATGCTGATATTGATCAAAAAAGAGAGATTCCTCACAGAGCACAACCTAATGATGTAACACCTTTTCCACAAGGAAATGCAGACCCAAAAGACACAATTTTTAGTACGGTAAATTACCAAAATTTAAACAATATTGTAACCAAAGCTTTTCAAGAAAAAAACAAAACAAGAGCTGTGTTAGTGATTTATAAAGATCATATTATTGCCGAAAAATATGCCGATGGTTTTGATAAAAATGCTCGTATTTTAGGATGGTCTATGACCAAAAGTGTAATGGCTACACTATTTGGAATTTTACAACATCAACGAAAATTAAACGTGCAAGATAAAGCACCGATTGATTCGTGGAAAAATGACGAAAGAAGCAACATAACCATTCATAATTTACTGCAAATGAATAGCGGACTAAAATGGGATGAAGATTATAATACCATTTCTGATGTAAGCAAAATGTTGTTTTTAGAAAAAGACATGACGCAAAGTCAAATTAACAAACCTTTTGTTGGCAAACCGAATGAAACTT
Organism: uncultured Flavobacteriaceae bacterium; assembly: GCA_947311815.1. Classification (GTDB taxonomy): domain Bacteria; phylum Bacteroidota; class Bacteroidia; order Flavobacteriales; family Flavobacteriaceae; genus Polaribacter. The sequence continues at coordinate 12,595 of CAMZMA010000130.1, read as the reverse complement.
GGAATTACTCTTCTGGCACTTCAAACCTTTTATCAGGAGTTTTAAGAAATCAATTTACAACACATCAAAAGTATTTAGATTTTTGGTACAGCCATCTTATCGATAAAATTGGAATGTATTCTATGGTCATAGAAACCGATTTAGTAGGTAATTTTGTAGGCTCTTCTTACGGTTGGGCAACACCAAGAGATTGGGCAAAATTCGGATTGTTATACTTACACAACGGAAACTGGTTTGGAGAACAATTGTTTGCAAAAGATTGGGCAACGTATGTAAGCACGCCAACAAATGGCTCTAACGGACAGTATGGTGCTCATTTTTGGTTAAATAACGGAGGTAAATTTAAAGATGTAGATACCACAATGTATTCTGTAAACGGCTATCAAGGACAACGGGTTTTTATTTTTCCTGATAGAGATTTAGTTGTGGTTAGAATGGGATTAACATCTATGGATTATAATGAATTGTTGAGTGGGGTTGTTGAGTCTATTAAGTAGTTTTCTTTTAATCTGCTTTTTAAAACCTAACAATCATCTGATTAAGAAAAAACATCAAACCAAACTCAACAAGGTTTATTTAAAATACTAATTTGCAAGAAATAACTAGATAGAATAAAAAAATTATTAGCTGAATATCTCTAAATTAATTTCCACCTATATCGTAGGTTTCTAATGTTTGTTCGTTTAAAATTAGTACTTTCGTTAGATGCCTACAGCTCTAGAAATACAACTTAAAACACTGCCAAGTTCTCCTGGAGTGTATCAATATTTCGATAAAAACGATGTGATTTTATACGTAGGTAAAGCTAAAAACCTTAAAAAAAGAGTCGCTTCGTATTTTACTAAAAACCACGAATACGGCAAAACCAAAGTTTTAGTAAAAAAAATAGCCACCATAAAACACATTGTTGTAGCAACAGAAACCGATGCGTTGTTGCTAGAAAATAGTTTGATAAAAAAACTACAACCTCGTTACAATGTAATGCTAAAGGATGATAAAACCTATCCGTGGATTTGCATTAAAAAAGAGCGATTTCCTCGGATGTTTTTAACCAGAAATGTCATAAAAGACGGGTCAGAATATTTTGGGCCTTACACGTCCGTAAGAACCGTAAGAGCCTTGTTAGATTTAATGAAAGAATTGTATCCATTGCGCACCTGTAAGTATGATTTAAGCAAAACAAACATTGCAAACGGCAAATACAAAGTTTGTTTAGAGTATCATTTGGGCAATTGCAAAGGTGCATGCGAAGGTTTGCAAACCGAAGAAGACTATCTAACCGATATCAAAGCCATCAGAAACATTATCAAAGGAAATTTTAAAGAAAGTTTAGAAAAATTTAATCAATTAATGATTGATTTTGCTGCTAAAACGGAATTTGAAGAAGCGCAAAAAATAAAAGAAAAAGTAGCCTTATTGGCAAATTATCAGGCAAAATCTACCGTGGTAAATCCGTCAATAAATAATGTAGATGTGTTTTCTGTTATTTCTGATGAAAGTTTTGGGTATCTCAACTTTTTTAAAATTGCAAACGGTGCTATTATTCAATCGCATACAACTGAAATTAAAAAGAAATTAGACGAAACCAATAAAGAATTACTCGAGTTGTTTATTGTAGAAATCCGCCAACGATTTAACTCGGTTTCTAAAGAAATTTACGTGCCTTTTCAGGTAGATCTAGGTGATAAAATGAAAGTTACCATCCCAAAAATGGGCGATAAAAAACGCATAGTCGATTTATCTATTAGAAATGCCAAATACTACCGACAAGAGCGATTTAAACAATTAAAAATTGTAGATCCAGAGCGACATGTAACACGTATTATGTCGCAAATGAAAAAAGATTTACGTTTGTTGGTAGCACCACGCCACATAGAGTGTTTCGATAATTCTAACATTCAAGGCACACATCCTGTAGCGGCTTGTGTAGTATTTAAAGACGGTAAACCGAGTAAGAAAGACTATCGCCATTTTAATATAAAAACAGTTGATGGTCCTGATGATTTTGCTTCGATGGAAGAAGTGGTTTATAGACGTTACAAACGCTTGTTAGACGAAAATCAACCCTTACCACAACTCATTATTATTGATGGCGGTAAAGGACAATTATCATCGGCATTAAAAAGTTTAGACGCTTTGGGTTTACGAGGTAAAATTGCCATTATCGGAATTGCAAAACGATTAGAAGAATTGTATTATCCAGGAGATTCCGTTCCGTTATACCTCGATAAAAAATCAGAAACTTTAAAAATTATTCAGTTTTTAAGAAATGAAGCGCATCGATTTGGCATTACTTTTCATCGCAATAAACGGAGTAAAAGTGCGATTCATTCTGAGTTAGAAAACATACCAAGCATTGGTAAACAAACTATTAACACTTTGTTACGAAAATTTAAGTCGGTAAAAAGAGTAAAAAATGCTACATTTGATGCGTTAAAGAATGAAATAGGAAACGCAAGAGCTGAAAAGGTTTTTGCGTATTATCATCCAAATAAAAAATGAAAAAAGAGCTATTTATACTGTTTTTAGTAATTCCGTTTGTACTGTTTTCACAAAAAAAACACCCCACAATTGGCTTGGTATTAAGTGGCGGTGGCGCAAAAGGGTTTGCACATGTTACGGTTTTAAAAGAAATAGAAAAAGCGGGCATTCATTTAGATTATATTGGCGGTACAAGTATGGGGGCAATCGTTGGTGCTTTTTATGCTGCAGGATATAGCGCAACTCAAATTGAAAAAATTATTATTGAAACGGATTTTGTAAATTTACTACAAGATAAAATCCCCAGAAACGCAAAACCTTTTTTTGAAAAAGAAAAAGGCGAAAAACATACGATTGAACTTCCTGTAAAAAAAGGAATAATTGGTTTTCCAAAAGGATTTTCTAAAGGGCAAAACATCCTTAATTTTTTAACAAGATATTTAGCTCCCGTAGAAACTGTTGCCGATTTTAAGCAACTAAAAACACCGTTTTTTTGTATTGCTACAGATATTACTACAGGCGAACCAGTTGTGATAGAAAATGGGTCTTTGCCTTTGTCATTAAGAGCAAGTAGCTCTTTTCCAACCTTATTATATCCTGTTGAATTAAATGGCAAATTATTGGTTGATGGTGGTGTTGCCAACAACTTCCCTGTAGATGTGATGCGTAAAAAAGGAGTCGATATTATTATCGGTGTAGATGTACAAGGTAAATTAGCAAAAAAAGAAGAATTAACCTCTGTACTGGCTATTTTAAATCAGGTAGTTAGTTTTAAAATGTATAAAAACAACAACGAAAAAAGAGCAGCAGTAGATGTGTATTTTCACCCTGATATTTCTGAATTTTCGGTAGTTTCTTTCGATCAAAAAAAAGGAATTTTAAAAAACGGAGCTGCTGTATCAAAGAAATTTCAATCGCAGTTAGATAGTATTGCTGCTTTACAAGGAATAAAAGAACCGAAACGTTATTTAACAACTAAAAACAATCGGTTTTTGCTAAAAAAAATTGCCATTACAGGGAACGAGAATTATACCAGAACTTATGTTTTAGGAACGTTAAAGTTAAGAACAGGCGATTCAGTTTCCTATAAACAACTCATTAAAAAAATTAACAATTTAACAGCAACCGATAATTTTTCTCGGATAGATTACTCATTTAAGGAATTAAAAGAAGGAAAACAACTACGCATCAATTTAAAAGAAAATAGCATAAGTGCCAATATAAAATTAGGCGTTCATTATGATGAGTTGTACAAATCTGCCGTATTAATAACCTATAATCAAAAACATATTTGGCATAAAAATGATGTATTATCAGTCGATTTTATGATTGGAGACAATCCTCGATATAATTTTGACTATTATATTGATAACGGGTTTTATTGGAGTTTTGGTTTTACATCACGATTTAATTTCTTTCAAACAAATGTGCAAACTGGCGGTACACCAACAAGATTAAATGTAAAATATAGAGATTTTACCAATAAAATATATGCAAAAAGCACTTTTGATAGAAAATTATCATTAGGTTTAGGTTTTGAACATAAATATATTTTTGCAGATTCAAAATCGGTTTTAAACACGTACGGGAATCCCACTATTTATGATAAAAGTAGTTATTTTAATGGCTTTGTGTTTGTAAAACTTGATACGTATGATGATAAATATTTTATGAATCATGGTTTTTATGTAGATTTAAAATTAAAATGGTACATGGCATCATCAGATTATAAGAAAGATTTTCATCAGTTTTCACAAGCCAAAGGAAAAATAGGTTTTGCCACTCCAATAAGTAAAAGGTTAACACTTAACTATGAATCTGAAGCAGGTTTTTCTTTAGGTTCTGTAACTTCTACGGTTTTCGATTTTTCTTTAGGAGGATACAATCAAAATTATATTAATAATTTTATCCCTTTTTACGGATATGAAATGGCAGATATATCAAACCAAACATTTTTAAAATCGGCATTTTCTTTTCGATACAATTTAGTAAAAAAACATTACGCCACTTTTGATGCCAATTTTGCAAGAGTAGAGTCCAATGTTTTTAAAGGATTAAAATTATTTAAAAATATAAAATCTGGGTATGCTTTTGGTTATAGTGTAAATACTTTAGTAGGGCCAATAGCATTAAAATATAGTTGGTCTCCAGAAACTAAAAAAAATTACTGGTTGTTTAATTTAGGGTTTTGGTTTTAGAGAATTAAATATATAATTAACGGTTTAGTACATGACAAAAATTAACAATTATTTAGATTTTTTTATTCTAGAGACCTCACAGGTTTTATTTATCCGCCGAAGGAGGAAAACCTGTGAGGTCTGAGTACTAAAGGTTTGATTTTTAAAATTTACATATGTTAAAGCATTGTGTTGTCATGTACTAAAAATTAACGGTTAAAAAATTATGAAAAAAAAACTCCCACAACAAAAGAAAATAATTCCTGCTAAAGGCTTTTTTCAGGTATTAAATTTTATTTTTATAAGTTTGTTAATTACCTTTTTACTAGTTAATTGTAATAGGTTTGAATTAAATAAAGAACAAGATCCGTTAATTGGGAAATGGAAAATGTTTAAAAAAACTAAAGATGGTTTAAATATACCTATTGATGAATGCCTTTCTTCAAATTTTATAGAGTTTAAGACTAATAATAAATATATTGAAACGATTTCTTATAAGGACTCATTAGATAATTGTTTTACGTATAATGATTATGGTGAATGGTATTTTTATAATGGTAACTATAATATAGATAATCTAACTATAATAAACCAAAACAGAAAAATTAAAATAGAAAATGATATTTTAATTTATTATTATCAAGCATGGAATGACCCTTTTGGGAATTTTACAACAAATGATATAGAAAGGTATTACAAAAAATAATTTTCTTTAAGCATTTTACTCCAAAATACAAAACCCCGTAACGTTTAAGTTACGGGGTTTTTTGATAATAAATTATTGCCTTGAATTACATTAAGATTTTGTATTCATAAATCTGTAATGTAAATAGGTGTAAGCATCTCTAGGTATAATATGTATCCATTTTTTGTGTTTTAGATACCATTTAAAACGGATAGAAGATAAAAATCCTTGAGTTAAATAAGCTGCAATAAATGGATGTGCATGCAAACTTATTTTTTTATTCTTCGGATTAGAAAGATACTTTTCTAAATCGGCTTCTATTTTTTCTAATAACACAATCGGAGCTTCAACTTCTCCGTTTTTGTTTGGGTTGGCTTCAAATGTTTTTATACTCAACTCAGGTCTAACTCGTTGGCGTGTAATTTGAATCAATCCAAACTTACTTGGTGGTAATATTTTGTGTTTTGTTCTATCAAAAGACATTTCGTCTTTTAAATGTTGATAGAGTTTGTTTCTGTTTTCTGCTTTGTGCATATCAATAAAATCTACCACAATTATTCCTCCCATGTCTCTTAATTGCAATTGTCTTGCAACTTCAGAGGCAGCAATTAAATTAACCTCTAACGCAGTATCTTCTTGTGATCCTGCTTTGTTAGATCGGTTTCCGCTATTCACGTCTATAACGTGTAAAGCTTCTGTATGCTCTATTACTAAATAGGCACCTCTACTCATAGAAACGGTTTTGCCAAAAGATGTTTTTATTTGGCGTTCAATTCCGTATTTTTCAAAAATAGGATTGTTTCCTTTATGAAGTTTTACAATTTTTTCCTTTTCAGGATAAATTTCTTGTAAATACTCTTTAATTTCTAAATGTAGAATTTCATCGTTGGTAACAATGTTTGTAAAAGAATCATTCATTACATCTCTTAAAATAGAAGATGCTCTGTTTAACTCGCTCAAAATTTTGGTGGGTGTATTTGTGTTTGCTATTCGCTTACACATGGTTTTCCATCGGTCTAATGAGTTTTGTAAATCTTTATCTAATTCTGCTACTTTTTTTCCTTCTGCAACAGTTCTTAGAATAACACCAAACCCTTTTGGTCTAATGCTTTTTGCTAATCTTTTTAAACGTTCTTTTTCTTTTCTGTCTTCTATTTTTTGAGAAACAGAAACTCTGTTAGAAAAAGGAACTAACACTAAAAATCTACCAGCAATAGAAAGCTCTGAGCTTAATCTAGGGCCTTTGGTAGAGATTGGTTCTTTTACAATTTGTACTAATAAGTTTTGACCTGATTTTAGTACTTTGTTAATGCTACCGTCTTTGTTAATATCACTTTCAAATTTGAAGTTTTTTAACGTGTAATCTTTATACTTACCTGTGCTTACTTTCTTAATGAATGAATTTAAAGAGTTTACTTGCGCACCTAAATCATGATAATGTAAAAATCCGTCTTTCGGATAGCCTACATTTACAAAAGCTGCGTTTAAGCCCGTTAATACTTTTCCTATTTTGGCAAGAAATATATCGCCAACAGAAAATTTATTATCGTTTGTTTCTTTATTCAATTCAATAAGTTTTCCATCTTTTAATAAGGCAAAATCAATATCAGATGAATTTGATCGAATAATTAATTCTGTTTTCATACTGAAATGGTTTTAACACTACACATTCATTTGTGTAGATGGTTTTTTTAATGAATCAGGTATTGTGTAATACCGTGCGAGGTTTTCTGTAAACCTCAATGTCAATGAACTTTTTTTAAAGCAGAATGCTAAACAGAAAAAGTAAGCAATTGCTTACTTTTTCTTATGTCTGTTTGCTCTCGCTCTTTTTTTACGTTTGTGTGTAGAGATTTTCGCTCTCTTTCTTTTTTTACCACTTGGCATAATTGTCTAATGTTTTTAAAAATCTAAAAAAGATTTTTTGATTTGTACTTAATTATTTTACTAACACTTTGCTTTTAACACCTTCTGTAAATGTTTTAGCTGGCTTAAAAGCTGGTATATTATGTGCTGCAATTTTAATAGTTGTGTTTTTAGAAATGTTTCTTCCTGTTTTTTCGGCTCTTTTCTTAATAATAAAGCTACCAAAACCTCTTAAATACACATTGTCTCCGCTTTCTAATGCATCTTTCACCTCTGTCATAAATGCTTCAACGGTTGCTAAAACATCTGCCTTTTCAATACCAGATTTATCTGAAATTTTTGATACGATATCTGCTTTTGTCATTTTACTATATTTTAATATTAATTGTTTTCTAATAATGCGGGTGCAAATATATGATAATTAATCGCTTCCGAAAAAGGAAAGACCTAAAATTATCTATAAATTATAATGTAATATTGCAAAATCAATTTAAAATGATGCAATTTTCTAAAACATTAATATACTGGTATTTACAAAACAAAAGAGAACTACCTTGGCGCACAACCAAGAATCCGTACTTTATTTGGTTGTCAGAAATCATGTTGCAACAAACAAGAGTTGCCCAAGGATTAGTCTATTATTTAAAGTTTACCGAAACATTTCCCACCGTTTTCGATTTGGCTAACGCCGATGAAAGCATGGTTTTAAAGCTATGGCAAGGTCTTGGGTATTATTCTAGAGCTAGAAATTTACATTTTTCGGCAAAATATATTGCGGAAAATTTGGGCGGAAAATTCCCGTCAACATACAACGATTTATTACAATTAAAAGGTGTAGGAGATTATACAGCATCAGCCATCGCATCTATTTGTTTTGATGAAGCCACGGCAGTTGTAGATGGAAATGTATATCGAGTTTTAGCACGCTATTTTGGTATCAAAACACCGATAAACGCATCAAAAGGTATTAAAGAGTTTAAAAAATTAGCCCAAACATTAATTGATACTTCGCAACCAGGAGTTTTTAACCAAGCAATTATGGATTTTGGCGCACTACATTGCAAACCTCAAAATCCGTTGTGCGAAACCTGTCCATTAGTCGATTCTTGCATCGCTTTAGAAAAGAAAATTATTAAAGAATTGCCTGTAAAAGAAAAAAAGTTAAGAGTTAGAAACCGCTTTTTTAATTATTTGGTTGTAGTTACAGAAGATGATAAAACCATTTTAACAGAACGAAAAGGCAAAGGAATTTGGCAAGGTTTGTATCAATTTCCGTTGCTAGAATCCTCAAAAAAACTGAACGAAAAAGACGTGATTTTATCCGAAGAGTTTACACAATTATTCCCTACAGAAACCACTATTTCGCTCTTTAACACCAATGAAATTGTGCATAAATTATCGCATCAACATTTATACACGTCTTTTTGGATTGTAAAAATAAGCCGATTATCCGCAGCAAAAATCTCGTGGAAAAACATTCAAAAATATCCTGTTCCTGTGCTAATTGCCAATTTTTTAACAAAGTTTGAAGCCACAAATTAAAAATTTTAATATCTTTGAATAGATAAATAACAAAGTTATGGCAGGTACAATAAACAAAGTGATATTAATTGGTCACTTAGGCGACGAGATAAAAATACACTATTTTGAAGGTGGAAATGCTATTGGGCGTTTTCCGTTAGCAACCAATGAAAGTTACACCAATAAACAAACAGGAGAAAAAGTAACTACAACCGAATGGCACAATATTGTAGTGCGAAATAAATTAGCAGAAATTTGTGAAAAATATTTAACCAAAGGCGATAAAATATATTGTGAAGGCAGAATAAAAACCCGCCAATGGGAACAAGAAGGAATTAAACGATATACAACCGAAATTCATGTAATTGACATGACATTTTTATCAACCAAAAAAGACCCTAACGCGCCTAAAAGCAACCCGCAACAACAAACAAAACCCGCTACAACGCAACCTGTTGTAAAAGAAGAAAAAGATGATTTACCATTTTAATTTACTTAATTTTTAACATTTGGACCCAGAACCCGTCAGTATTTTTTTACCTTTATTTGCACTACATTTTATGGTGGTAGCAAATATCATAGTGCTTATATTATTGCTCTTTTCTTCTGCGATGATTTCAGGAACAGAAGTTGCATTTTTCTCTTTATCGCAAACCGATAAAGACAAACTTTCTGAGCAAACAAAAAATGAAAGTGTTGTTGTAAAATTATTAGAAAAACCAAAAAAGCTACTCGCCACCATACTAATTACCAACAATTTTATAAATATTTTAATTGTATTGTTATTCGCTTCTTTAGGAGAACAATTTTTTAGCGATTTTGATTATACTATCTTTAATATTCCTGTTCGGTTTTTAATAGAAGTGGTTTTGGTTACTTTTTTAATCTTGCTTTTTGGCGAGGTATTACCCAAAGTATATGCGACTAGAAATTCGGTAAAATTTTCTAAATTCATGTCAAAACCAGTAAAAGCACTTAATTTTTTACTTACACCATTAAGCAGTCCTTTAATTAGTTTGACAAATGTAGTAGAAAACAGGTTAGGTAATAGAACTAATAATTTTTCGGTCGAAAAACTATCGCAAGCATTAGAGCTTACTTCAGATGATGCTACCACAAAAGACGAACAAAAAATTTTAGAAGGAATTGTAAATTTCGGAAATACAGAAACCGTGCAAATTATGAAACCTCGTATAGATATTTTTGCACTTTCAGACACCGAATCGTATGAAGAAGTCTTACAAAAAATTTTAAAAAACGGATATTCTAGAAACCCTGTTTACAAAGAAAATATCGATACTATTATTGGTATTTTGTATGCTAAAGATTTGTTAGCGCATTTAAATAAAAAAACATTTAAGTGGCAAAAATTATTACGAAAACCTTTTTTTGTACCAGAAAACAAAAAATTAGACGATTTATTAAGCGAATTTAAAGAACGTAAAAATCACTTAGCCATTGTGGTTGATGAATACGGAGGTACAAGCGGTATTGTAACCCTAGAAGATGTTATTGAAGAAATTGTAGGTGATATAAATGACGAGTTTGATGAAGACGATTTATCATATTCTAAACTCGATGAAAACAATTATGTGTTTGACGGAAAAATAACCATCAAAGATTTCTGTAAGGTTTTTGATACTGATGAAGAAACTTTTGAAGCAGCAAAAGGAGAAAGCGAAACCCTCGCAGGATTTTTATTAGAAGTGTCGGGTAAATTTCCTAAAAAAGGAGAGGAAATAAAGTTTGGTACTTGTACGTTTACTATAGAAGCGTTAGATAAAAAACGCATAAAACAAGTAAAAGTAACCCGAAACAATGCGTAAATTTTTAATACTTTTTGTAGTACTCATTTTCTTTTCATGTAACAAAGAAACCATGCCCAAACCCAAAGCGTATTTGAGTTTAGATTACCCAAAAGGCAGTTATCAAAAATTAAAACTACAAAGACCATATTCGTTTTTTATTTCAAAAAAAGCGATGGTGAAAAACGATAAAAACAATTGGTTAACTATTGAGTATCCAAACTTAAAAGCAAGTATTGATATTACGTACAGACCTGTTCAAAACAACTTAAAAGAGTTATTGGTAGAATCTCAAAAACTCGTATTTAAACATACACAAAAGGCCGAACAAATTATTTCTAATGATTTTGTTAATGCAAAAAAACGCGTGTTCGGTACGCTTTATGAAATTACAGGAAACGCCGCTTCACAAATACAATTTCATGTAACAGATAGCACAGATCATTTTATAAAAGGGGCCTTGTATTTTTACATAAAACCAAATTACGATTCTTTATTACCTGCTATTAGTTATCTAAAAAAAGACATCTCTAAAATTATTGAAACCTTAGAATGGAGGTAGTTTTTAGTGAGAAACAAAAAGTTGCATTTGCTAGTTGAATCTACCGAGGTCAGTCCCTAACGTATAGGTTTGTTTAATTTACTTGTTTTCAAGATATTTGTAATTTTATTGTTTGTCGGTTCGATCGCAATCAAGAACTATTGTAAATAATTTGTATAATAAAAGGTCTCGACTACGCTCAACAAAGGTTCGAATAATATAAATATCTGACTACCCTCAAAAGATTTAATTAATTCAATTAAAACATAAGAATATTTTAAAATAAAAGATATTTTTTAGCGTTTAACAATCTCATAATTTAAAAACATCTATCATGAAACAATTAATTTTTGTGTTTTTTGCAGTACTTGTCTTTATTTCTTGCGAAAAAGAAACACCTATTTCTTCTCCTGTAGAAGAAACAATTACTTATGGAGAGGGAGGACAACATCAAGTTGCTATTTATAATGAAATTGGAGGTCGCACATCAGCATATTATCCGTCAGATATAACAACAATGGGCACTAAAACACCTCTTTTATTTTTTATATCAGGTTGGTCAAACACTACAACAGCCTCAACTTACGATATGATATTTCGTTTTATTGCTAGCCGTGGCTATACCGTTATATATACTCAACAGGGTGCTGTTACTAATGCTTCTCATGCTATTGAAGGATTTACAAATTTTTTAAACAGTGCTGATGATCTTGTTCAGAATACAATAGTACCTAATTTAGATACTACTAAAATAGGAGTTTTAGGTCATTCTGCAGGAGGTGGAATTACACTTACAGTGTTAAAGCATTTTTCGGAATTAGGTTTTGGTGAAAACGGACGCCTTATTATGATGTATGAACCTTGGTTTGCTTTCGAAATGAATGAAGAATCTATACAAGGGCTACCTAGTAACACCAATGTTATTCTTCAACAATATGGTGTTAGAGGCAATAATGATGCTAACGGTACAGATGCTAGAATTCCTTTAACTTTATACGCTTTACTCACTTCTATCTCTGATGAACACAAAGATTATCAGGTATATAATGAAGGTGGAAATATAGACCATGAATATCCATATGGAACAGGGACTAATTATTCTGAAAAACAAGGTATTTTAAAACCATTAGATGCGTTGATGTACTATACTTTTGAAAACAATCAAAATGAAGAGGCAAGAATCGAAGCTTTAGAAAATGGTAGTGACAATCCTTATGACAATGGAAATGGAATACAAGAAATATTACCTAATTATGCATACCCTTGCGATGGAGCAAATACATTAATAGATTACTGTTCTATTGTCCCTTAGGCAACATAAAACAGTGTTTTTCTTTTTAATTTTTACTTCGATTCTTATACCAATTTAATTATAAAATATCTCATAAAATGGATTTAAATAATGATGATTACTTGTTATAGATTTTATGAGATTATTGTCCATTTTACGCACCATATTGTGTAACCAATTCTTTAAATTTTCCATATTTTCAAACTGTTGATTTTTATATCTATTTTT
>CAMZMA010000129.1 GCA_947311815.1 uncultured Flavobacteriaceae bacterium | reverse complement strand
TTCCTGCTCTTTTTCTGCCGATTTTAATTCCTTTTTCAAATGACATTTTCCGTTACATTTTAGTTCAGGTTTGTCTTTGTTTATACACAGTACTTTAGAAATATAATCGTAATTTATAATATAATCTACAAAAGGATACAACGGTTTCAAAATTGAAACGGCATAAAGTAGAATAAAAGAATATGCAAATACTATGTTTTTCACTCGTGCCTTTAAATAAATTTAAAGACAAAATTACTTTTTATTTGATATTGTTTTTATGATATTTATCATAAAAATGAAGTTTATTTAGTAGTCACGTCTTCATAATTTTGTTTTACAAACCCTAAAGCAGTATGTAAAATTTCGCCCATATTGGTGCATCTCTTAAACTCAACATCATGCGTAAAATTAAAAATTTCTTGTTTTAGTTGAGCAATATTTTTTGAGGTAGAAATATGATCATCAATCATACAAGCAATTAAATCATTAATTCTGTCTTCAGAACTCAACATTCTTTTGGCAACAATAGAGCGCTCTTCTAATTTATATTGCTTAATAGAACTTTCTTGTAATTTATGACTTACCATATCAACCATTTTAAAATTTTCTTTAAAAAACTGCGGATAATACACCTTAAATTTCCCTTCAAAACATTGTTGATCAAAATCTATCGGACGTATTTTATACACCACATGATCAAAATCATGCACAGGTACAATTACATAATTGTACGATCGCATATCTCCCAATAACCGAATCATACAACGTTCATTAAACTTTACAAATTCTTTGGCAATTTGTGCTTTTTCAGCATCGGTACAAGTGGGCAGCATTTCATCAATAAAAACATCGCCTGGTATTCCTGCAATATGCTCTTCTATTAAAGTATCTTTATAAACTAAAAAGTTTAAATTATCTGGCGATAAAATATGCTCTAACTCTAAACCATAAATACGAGAAGCATCGGTTTTTTTAACGTAAAAATAGATGTAATTATCGTTTAAAATATTACGTACTTTTACTCGAAAAGGTTTTGAATTACCAAAAGTACAGTAATCAATCGCATCAATATTTAGGTATTTTATGGTGTCTTCATTTCCGTTAGAATGCAAAATTGTATATACTTTTTTAAGAGATAAATCTATTTCTTCTCTGTCATATTCTGAGTAATACGTGCGCACCCAAAGTGTGTCTTCGTCATTTTTATCATACACCACAATCGAGCCTTGAAAACGCAATAAATCTTCATAAAAAATAGGAATTTTTATGTTTCGGCTATGTTCTACCAAATAATCGTTTAATTTATCGGTTACAGGGAACGCAGGTTTTTTTTGCGACATTAATTTTTCTTCAGATGACATTGTGGGCGTTTTATTTCATCAAAAATAAGGATAAACCTAATTTCTTTGTTATTTTACTTCAAATAATTTTCCTGGTAATGGTTTTATCACGCCTTTTAACTCCATTTGTAACAATAACGGTGCTAATGTATAGGTAGGAATAGCACAATCTAAAGCAATTACATCTAAAACTTGTTTTCCTTTTTGATACAAATAATCGTGAATTTTTTGCTCATCTTTGGTTAAATTGACAAATAATGTTTGTTGTACTGGTTCTTTGGATGTTGGCTCAATATCCCAATTTAACATTTGAGCAACATCTTTGGCTGCAGTTAGCAAATGTGCTTGATTATTTTTGATAAGATTATTACATCCTTTGCTATACAAATCGGTGATTCTTCCAGGTAATGAAAACACATCTCTATTGTAAGAATTTGCAATATCTGATGTAACTAACGAGCCTCCTTTTTGTGCCGATTCTATAATAATAGTTGCTTTAGAAATGCCTGCAACAATTCTGTTTCGTTTTAAAAAATTTTCTCTTAACGGATTTTCATCGTGCCAAAATTCAGTAAAAAAACCTCCATTTTCATTTACTTGATGGATATATTTTTTATGAATTTTCGGATAAATCTGATCAAAACCATGAGCCAACACCGCAATAGTTTGCAAGTTGTTTTTAACCGCTACTTTGTGTGCGCAAATATCTACTCCGTAGGCAAAACCACTTACAATAATTGGATTGTACTGAGCTATTTCTTCTATAAATTGATTGCAAAAATCACGCCCATAACTTGTCATATTTCGTGTCCCTACAATAGATATGATTCGTTGATTAGACATGTCTATATTTCCGTCTTGAAACAATAAAATAGGCCCATCAATACAATGAATTAAATTCTGCGGATACGCATCCTCTAAAAAATAAGTGCATTTTACATTGTTTTTTTTGATGTAAGCGATTTCTTTTTCGGCAGCAAGCTGCAACTTTTTATCAAACAAATGTTTTAACACGTGACTTCCTATTCCGTTTATTTTTTGAAGTGACGCTTTTTTTTCTTTAAATATTTGTTGCACATCGCCAACTGCGGCAATCAATCTTTTTGCTAAGATATCTCCTACTCCAGTGGCTTTTTGCAATTGTAAAATCGCTAATAATTTTTCGTCTTTCATTAGGCAATAAATTGAGTATCAATATACAAAAAATTGTTAATAATTATTTGATCACATAGGTTCTTTAAAAAGGAATTTTTCTATCTTTGTTACTATGACAGTAGCGAACTATATTAGCGATTTATTATACCGATATGATTGTGTAATTGTGCCTAATTTTGGCGGATTTATTACCAACCAAATTGGCGCAAAGGTGAATAACTTTACACATACTTTTTATCCGCCAACCAAACAAATTTCGTTTAATTCGCACTTAACACATAATGATGGTTTGTTGGCAAACTATATTGCTTCATCAGAAAATATTTCTTTTGAACAAGCTACCCAAAAAATTGCTACAGCTGTTGCTAATTGGCAAAACAAAATTACTTTTAATACTTTTGAAATTGCTGGTATAGGAACTTTATCATACAACAAAGAAAAACAACTTGTTTTTGAACCTACAACTTCTGTTAATTATTTAACCGATGCTTTCGGTTTAGCTTCTTACCATGCTGATGCTATAAAACGTATTGCTTACAAACAACAAGTAACACCTTTATTGGTTGCAGAAAAAGAAGATAAAAAAGTAATTCCGCTATTTATAAAATACGCCGCAACTGCTGCTATTTTACTAACCTTAGGTTTTATGGGTTGGAATGGAGTACAGCAAAAAAAACAACAAGAATTGATTGCCAAACAACAGCAAGTTTTAGAGAAAAAAATACAATCGGCTACCTTTGTTATTAGCAATCCGTTGCCAACCATTCGCTTAAACGTAGAAAAAGCTACACCTAAAAAATACCATATTATTGCAGGTGCTTTTCAGTTTAAAGAAAATGCTGCCAAAAAAGTAGCACAACTAAAACAAAAAGGTTTTGATGCTCGAATTTTAGGTAAAAATAAATGGGGCTTAACTCAAGTTGCCTTAAATAGCTCTGATGATAGGTTAGAAGCACTTGCCTCTCTTAGAAAAATTAAGAGAACCGTTACTAAAGAAGCGTGGTTGTTTGTGATAAAGTAAAAAAGAAAAAAGAAGCAAAACTTTACCAACCTCCAGTAGCGCCACCGCCACCAAAACTTCCGCCACCAAAACCACCTCCGAAGCCTCCGCTGCTAAAACCACCTCCAGAAGAACCCCCAAAACCGCCACCACCAAAGCCTCCTCTGCCTGAGTTACTTAAAATAATGGTTTCAAAAATATCGCCAGCAAGCGTTTTTCTTCTGTAACGTCTTCCGCCTCCTCGATTGTTTTTATTCCCTCTATTAAAAATAAAGCTAATAAAAAAAATGATAATAATAAAAAAGATGATAAAACCTGGATCAAATTGAGTGCTTTTTTTACGAGTTCCTTTGTACTCGCCATTCATCACCTTAAAAATAGCTTCTGCACCTTTATCGAGTCCGCCATAAAAACGACCTCGTCTAAATTGCGGAACAATATCATTTTCAATAATTTGGCGAGAGGTAAAATCGGTTAATAAATGCTCTACTCCTTTTCCTGTAGAAATGGTGATTTTTTTATCATTTTTTGCCAACAGCATTAAAATACCATTGTCTTCTTTTGCTTGCCCAATTCCCCATTTTTCTCCCCAATTTGCCGCTAAATACGCAATTTGTTCTCCTTCTGTTGATGGAATTACTACCACCACAATTTGTGTAGAAGTAGAATCAGAATATTTTACAAGTTTGTTTTCTAAGGCTATTTTTTCTCCGCCAGAAAGCAAACCAACATAATCATATACACTCGTTTGAAACTTGGGTTTATCAGGAATTTTATATTGCGCAACCACAGATTGCATCAACATAAAAGTGATTAAAAATAAATAATATGGTTTAAATTTCACGTTTTTTCTTTAAGCTATTTACGTTCTTCTGGTTTTCTAGTCATCACAAAATATATTACATACAAAAAGCTAAAAATACCGTGAATAAAGGCTAATAAAACAGATTTATTTCTTTCCCAAGACAAAACAACAGCCAAAACACTTCCTAAAGTAATTCCGTTTCTAATAACTGTTTTTCTTGTTACTTCCTGACAATAAACATCTAAAGAAGCAAAAATTACCAATCCTAAGAAAAGGATTATATGTTTCGTATTTATTTTCATTTATTGTTTTTTAATTAATAACCGCTAACTGAGAACTGACAACTGAGAACTAAGTACTGAGAACTGAGAACTGAGTA
Organism: uncultured Flavobacteriaceae bacterium; assembly: GCA_947311815.1. Classification (GTDB taxonomy): domain Bacteria; phylum Bacteroidota; class Bacteroidia; order Flavobacteriales; family Flavobacteriaceae; genus Polaribacter. The sequence continues at coordinate 16,933 of CAMZMA010000129.1, read as the reverse complement.
CTGACAACTAAAAACTCCATCATCCTCTAGAAATTTCATTAGACAATTCATCCTCATCATCGGTTTGCCAAGGAAAATGTGCTTGTAATTCGATACCTGCTTTTAACACGCCATCAACTATACCTTGTTTAAAATTACCGTTTTTAAAATGTTTTTGAATGCTGTTTTTTGTGGTGTCCCAAAAATTATCTGGCACAACGGCATCGATACCTTTATCGCCATAAATAACAAATTTTTGATCGTGAACAGCCACATACAGCAACACTGCATTTCGCTCTTTGGTGTTAAACATTTTAAGTTGATAAAACACTTCTAACGCTCGGTCATAATGGTTTTTCTTTGAAGAAGACTCAATGTGCACACGTATTTCGCCAGAAGTATTTTTTTCTGCTTCTCTAATAGCGGCAACAATTTCTTGTTCTTCTTGCGTGGTAAGAAAATCTTCTACTTCAGACATGTATGTTGCTATTAATCAAAATTAACATCTGGTGCTTTTTCTGAGCCTGCATCTGCTTTGTAACGTGTCATTTTATCGAAATTAAAAACACCTGCCAACAAAGAACCAGGGAACTTTCTAATGTGTTTGTTATAAATATTTACACCTTCGTTAAAGCGATCTCTTGCTACGTTAATTCTGTTTTCTGTTCCTTCTAACTGGCTTTGTAATTCTAAAAAGTTTTGATTAGCTTTTAACTCAGGGTAACGCTCTACCACTACCATTAATTTACTTAACGCACCTGTTAATCCGCTTTGTGCTTTTTGAAAAGCTGCCATTTTTTCGGGAGTTAAATCGCCTGCATTTATGGTTGTTTTTGTAGCTGCTGCTCTTGCTTTTATCACATCAACTAAGGTTCCTTTTTCAAAATCTGCAGCTCCTTTTACGGTTTTTACCAAGTTACCAATTAAATCGTTTCTACGTTGGTACGAACTCTCTACATTAGACCATGTTGTTTTTGCATTTTCTTGATATTCTACCGCAGTATTGTTAAATCCTACCGCCCAACTGTATATTAAATAAGCAATTACTGCGATTACTATTACGGGTACTAACCATTTTTTCATAATTTCTAAGTTTTAATTTTTTTTGTAATTTTCTGTTTTACAATAATACGGCTTTTTTCTGATTTTTTAAAGCGATGTACCTCCATCAATAGTAATGGTTTGTCCTGTGATAAATTGTGTGCTGTCAGAAGCTAACCATACAATAGCTTCGGCAATTTCTGATGCTTCTCCGTAACGATTCATTGGAATGATACTTTTTAACATGGCATCCATTTCTGGTTTTGCTGATAATAATTGATCTAACAAAGCCGAATGTGTATAGCCTGGGCAAACAGCATTTATTCTGATGTTTTTCCGAGCATATTCTAAAGCAGCAGATTTGGTCATACCAACTACTGCAAATTTACTAGCGCTGTATGATAAATTATTTAACGATGCTTTTAAACCCGCTAACGAAGCTACATTTACAATGTTTCCGAAACCTTGTTGCTGCATTTGTTGTAACGCCAATTTCATGCAATAAAAAACACCTGTTTGGTTTACGGCAATTACGGTATCCCAGTCGTGTAAGGTGTGTTCTGCGGTTTTTAGTAATTTTCTAGGACCGATTCCTGCATTGTTTACCATTACATCTAATTGCCCAAATTGTTTTACGGTTGCATCAATTAAACGTTGTACTTCATCAAAATTAGTAACATCAGTTTGTAGTGCGATTGCTGTATTTCCTGCGGATAAAATTTCATCTACCACCAATTCAGCAGCTTTTAAATTAATATCAGAAACAACCACATTCGCTTTGTGATGTGCAAAATGTTTTGCGGTGGCTTTTCCTATTCCAGAACCTGCGCCTGTTACAATTACTACTTTGTTTTTTACGTTCATTTAATCTATTTTATTGGTTTGTATCGCTTTTAATGCTAACTGACAACATACTTCTGATGCTTTGTTTAAATTTGCAAATCGAGGATCTGTAGTCAATCCTTTTTGATATCTGTAATATATTTGTTGAGCAATAACAGCAATTTTAAACAAACCGAAGGCGTAATAAAACACCAAATTACGGACTTCCTTTCCTGATTTTTGTGCATACATTTCGGCAATTTCGCTTCTAGTTGGGTTTCCTTCAAACATGGTTGGCGACGGAATTCCTTTTTTAAAAAACTCATGATCGGTAGCTAAAGTCCAATATCCTAATGATGTTCCTACATCCATTAACGGATCTCCCAATGTTGCCATTTCCCAATCTAAAATAGCGTTTACTGTTTGCCAAGAATCATCTTTAAACACAATATTATCGTATTTATAATCATTATGAATCAAACAAATATCATATTCTTTTGGTTGATGTATTGCCAACCATTTCATTACTTTTTTAGCAGCATCAATCTCTTCGGTTTTGGCTTTTACATATTGTTTGCTCCAATTGGTTACTTGTCTTTCTACGTATCCTTCGGGCTTCCCTAAATCAGACAACCCAACCGATGTATAATCTACATGATGTAACGCTACAAAGGTGTTTAACCACGCATTGGCTATTTTTTGATATCCTTCTGATGAAATCTCTCTCTTTTTAGCTTCTTTGTAATTTAAAATAATGCCTTCTACCTTTTCCATAAGATAAAAAGAGCTTCCTAAAATGCGTTCATCATCCGAAAAAGCATACATTTTTGGTACTTTTCCAAAAGATTGTAATGCGCTTTGAACTTTAAATTCTCGCCCCATATCATGCCCTCGTTTTATGGCTCCGATAGGTGGTTTTCTAAGAACATATTCTTTATTTTCTACCTGTAATAAATAGGTAAGATTAGAATATCCGTGGGTAAATTGTGTAATCTGTAACTCACTTTTTAGCGATTGAATTAAATCGTTCTTTTGTAAAAATTCTTTTAATTTCTCTTCAGATAATTCTTCTCCTTTTCTTACTTGTTGATGGGACATTTTAGTATTTTATTCTTGGTTGTTGGTTCGTTTTTCGTTTTTCGTTTTAATAAAAATAATTTAATTCGAATATTTTTTACGACAGAGATTAGTAGTGAACTTGAAAAAACACTAAATCAGTTCGTTTTTATAAAGTTAAAACACAAACATATTTGTGTGAGAAGAATCGAAAACTACTGATGTTCAAATTAGGTCTCGACTCCGCTAGACCTAACATTGCCATTAACATTCGTAATTCAAAAAACATGTGCTATCTACTAATTTTAATTTTACGGTTTTAATGAGTTCTCGATACAGTTTTTTTATCAAAAAATCACTCAAACAGACAATGTGATACTCATCAATTTAAAAAATATCGTTTATTTGCTATATTGTTTAATACAACTTTTTCCTAATTGATACATATGTACTTCATCTGGCCCGTCAGCAAGTCGTAACATTCTTCCCATCGCATAAAAATGTGCTAAAGGTGTATCTTGACTTACACCTTTTCCTCCTAAAATTTGCATCGCCCTATCAATGACTTGTAATGCCATATTGGGGGCTACAATTTTTATCATCGCAATAAGGTCTTTGGCTTCTTTATTGCCTTTTTTATCCATTTTATCAGCAGCCGAAAGTGTTAACAAACGTGCTTGTTCTATCTCGCAAGCAGATTTTGCAATCTCTTGCCGAATGCTACTATAATCTTTAAATGCTCTACCAAATACGGTTCTTTCGGTACATCGTTGTGACATCAACTCTAAAGCTACTTGCGCCATTCCTATTGATCGCATACAATGATGTATTCTTCCTGGTCCTAATCTTCCTTGAGCAATTTCAAAACCTCTGCCTTCTCCTAAAATAAGGTTTTCTTTAGGCACACGCACATTTTCTAACAATACTTCTGCGTGCCCTTCGGGCGAATCAAAATAACCAAAAACCGATAATGGTCTTACCACAGTAACCCCTTTTGTGTTCATCGGCACTAAAATCATGCTTTGTTGCTGATGCCTGTGTGCTTCTGGATTGGTTTTTCCCATTACAATAGCCACTTTACAATGTGGATCCATCGCACCTGACGACCACCATTTTCGTCCGTTAATCACATATTCATCGCCCTCTAAAACAATCGAAGTTTCTATATTTGTAGCATCCGATGAGGCTACATCGGGTTCGGTCATTAAAAAAGCCGAACGAATTTCTCCTTTCATTAAAGGTGTTAACCATTTTTTTTGTTGAGATGTACTTCCGTATTTTGCCAATACTTCCATGTTACCTGTATCGGGTGCACTACAATTAAACACTTCAGTAAACCAAATTTTTCTACCCATTATTTCTGCCAAAGGCGCGTACTCTAAATTGGTTAAACCTGGACTTAAATCGCCATAATTTTTGGGTAAAAACAAATTCCATAAACCTGCTTTTTGAGCTTTCATTTTTAACTCTTCGATTATTGGATTCCGTTTCCAAATATTTTCTGGGTTTTGTTGAAATTTATGAAATGCTGCTTCTATCGGATAGATGTGTTCTTCAAAAAAAGCATTGAGTTTTTTTTGAAGTTGTATTGATTTTTCTGAGTATTCGAAATTCATTTTTTTGTTTTTTTATCCAGAAATTAAATATCCGCCATCTGCGGTATAGGTACCTCCTGTCATATAAGACCCTGCATCCGAAGCTAACAAACAGGCTAAACCTACCATTTCTTCTGGATTTCCCATACGACCACTCGGAATTGTTTTTTCTATCTTCCCTAAAATCTTTTCGTTTTGCCATAAGGCAGCACTAAATTTGGTTTTTATCAACCCTGGGCAAATTGCGTTTGAACGCACACCAAATCGCCCCCATTCTTTGGCTTGATTTTTAGACAACATTAAAATTGCCGCTTTACTAGTACTGTATAAACCTAGTCCGAAACCTGGTGTTAAAGCTTCTACCGAAGCAATATTTATAACGCTACCGTTGTTGTTTTTTTGAAAATGTGGCAATACTAAATTGGCTAATCGCCAAGGTGCTTTTACATTTACATCCATAATTTTATCAAAAACCGCCATATCATCAACCTCTTCTAAAGGGCAAAAAGTAGGGTTTATAGCCGCATTATTTACCAAAATATCTATTCGTCCAAAAGCTTCAATCGTTTTTGCGACCAATGCTTTTCTATGAGTATCATTGGCAACATGACACGCAATTCCGACAGCTTTCAATCCTTCATCAGCAAACTCTTTTACTACGGCGTCACACGCTTCTTGATTTCTACTACTAATCACTACGCTTGCTCCGTTTTGCGCAAATCCTTTGGCAATTGCTTTTCCGATTCCTTTGCTTGAACCTGTTATAATAGCTACTTTGCCTTCTAAATTAAATTGTTGCGAAATGTGTGTCATTAGTAAATATATTCTGTGGTTTTTTTAATCGTGGTTTCTTCATCATTTAAAAGTGATATTGCTAACGAAGTGGTTTTAGGAATTTCATACGCAAAATAAAATTTTAAAGTATGAATTTTACTTTCATAGAATTTATCATCGTATTTTTTTTGCTGATTTTGTAGCTGATTTGCACTATCTAATGCCATTTCTAACCACAACCATCCGATGGTAACAATACTTAAAAACTCCATAAATAAATTAGCATCTGCCAAATAACGCTCAAAATTTCCTTTTTGAGCAAAAGGTAATAAATGACGTACTACTTTTTGCGATAATTGTAATTTTTCTCCTAAAATGGCTGCATACTTTTGCAACGATGTGTGTTTAGATGCTGCCGCTATTGTTTTCATTATTTCGGATGCTAACAACTCCAACCCTTTTCCGTTTTCCATAGGCACTTTTCTGCCCAATAAATCTTGAGACTGAATACCTGTTGTACCTTCGTACAAAGAAAAAATTCTGATATCTCTATAGTATTGTTGCAATATAAAATCGGTACAGAAACCATATCCTCCCAAAACTTGTACGCCGTTATTTACAGCTACAGCACCTGCTTCTGATGGATATGTTTTTACCATCGGGATAATCATTTCTAGCAATAAATTATATTTTTCTTTTTCTTTCTCATCTGTTGTTGATTGAATAATGTCGTAATATTTTGCAGCTAAAAACACCAAACTCATCGACCCTTCTACAATCGATTTTTGCAACAACAACATTCTTCTTACATCTGGATGTTCTATAATTAACGTTTGCTTCTCATCTACATTTTTCTTTCCAGAACTAGTTAATTTCCTTCCTTGTGGACGCTCATTCGCATATTGTAACGATGTTCTGTACGCTGCCATGGCAATAGCAGCAGCACCTCTACCCACACCAATTCTTGCGGCGTTCATCATTAAAAACATGTATTTCAATCCTTTGTTTTCTTCGCCAACTAACCAACCTTTACAGTCGTTATTTTTATCGCCAAAACCTAAATGTGTGGTACAATATCCTCGCTGTCCCATTTTTTGAAAATCGGCAACCGTAGTAACATCATTTGTTGATAAAGTTCCGTCTTCGTTTATTCGTTTTTTAGGCACTACAAACAAAGAAATCCCTTTTGTTCCCTTGGGAGCTCCTTCTACTCTTGCCAATACCAAATGCACAATATTTTCGGCATATTGGTAATCGCCACCAGAAATAAATATTTTTTGACCTGTTATATTGTAATAACCGTCATTACTTGGTATTGCTTTGGTTACAATATCAGACAATGAACTACCTGCTTGAGGCTCGGTTAAACACATGGTGCCTCCCCAAGTTCCAGCAATCATTTTAGGTACATACCTATCATTCAATTCTTGTGAAGCAAATTCGATGATTAACTCCGCTGCTCCTTGAGTTAAGCCCATATATCCTGGTAAATGATTGTTGGCGGCATCTAGAATATAAGTAGCTGCTGTATGTGCTAAAAACGGAATTTGCAATCCGCCATTTTCATAATTAAATGTTCCTGAAATTAAGCCCATTTCGCCACCTTGTTGCATCATGGTTTGTACTTGTTTGTGTACAATAACACTTTCGTCTTTATGATAGGCAGGATGTGCATCCATTTCTTGAAGATACGGATACAACTCTCGGTCAGACAATTCTTTTACCGAATTGATAAACATATCTAAGGATTGAATATCGTGGTCTTGAAATCGTTCTGCGGTGAGTAAATCTTCTAAATTGTGAATATCATAAAGTATATATTTTAAAGTGTCTAGGTCTATATACTTTTTTGGCATTTGTTCTAGTTTTTAGAGTTGGTTTTTAATGTTCTGTAATTCAAATTTTACAGCTTCCAATCTACTAATAATTTCGTGATTTTTAATGATTTTTTTAGGATTTTTCTTCAATTTTTGTTTTGCCCCTTCTAAAGTAAAACCTCTCTCTTTTACCAAATTGAAAATCAGTTTAAAATTAGCAACATCTTCTTGAGTAAATAAGCGGTTTCCTTTGGCGTTTTTTTTAGGTTTGATGATATCAAACTCTTTTTCCCAAAAACGAATTAAGGAATTATTTACAGAAAAGGCTTTGGCAACTTCGCCAATTTTATAGTATCTTTTTGGTGGTAAATCTACAAACATATTTAATCGAAAGATTGCCCTTTTTCTTCAGAAGCTTTTTGCATTTTAAGAAATTCTTCTGGTGTTAAATCTCCATAATAAAAAAACATCGGGTTAACAGGTCTATCATTTTTATGCACCTCGTAATGCAAATGTGCTGCCACAGAACGCCCCGTGTTACCAACATACCCTATTAAATCGCCTCTTTTTACTTTTTGCCCTTTTCTAGCTTTTAACTTACTCATATGAGCGTAAATAGTCTTGTAGCCATAACCATGATCTATATACACCACATTGCCAAAAGTAGGACTTCTTTGAGCACGTATCACTTTTCCGCTACCTGCTGCATAAATAGGCGTACCAACGGGCGCGGTAAAATCCATCCCTTTATGAAACTTCATAATTTTTAAAATAGGATGAAAACGCATTTTGTACCCAGATGCCATTCGAGTCATTTGTTCTTTCTTAACTGGTAAAATAGCAGGAATAGCTGCCAACATTTTTTCTTTTTCTCTTGCTAATTTTACAATTTCATCTAATGATTTAGATTGCACAACCAATTGTTTCGATAAAATATCAATATCTTTCGTCACGCTTTTTATCATCGAAGAATTGTCAAATCCTTCTAAATTTTTATACCTATTTACACCACCAAAACCTGCTTTTCGTTGTTCATCAGGAATTGGATTTGCTTCGAAGTACGTCCTGTAAATATTATTGTCTCTTTCTTGTAATTGCGCTAATACTTGAGCGCTTTCTTCCATCCGTTTGCTTAACAACTCATAGTGGAGTTTTAAATTATCTAATTCACGTTTTTGAGCACGTTCATTAGGTGTCATTAAAAACTGACTAAAACCAATAAATCCGAAAAAAGCAATCAATAAAACCGCTAGTAAACCAAAAACGGCTCTTTTATATATCGATTTCTTATCTACCTTAATCTTTCTATAAGATAAGGTGTCTGCATCATAATAATATTTTACTTTTGCCATAAAACTAAATGTACTATTTTTGTGTTTTTTATGATTTTCTTTAAAAGCATTTCTTTTTTGAAAACTCACAAATTTACAAAATGTTTTTTAACTACTTTTTATAGTGGTTTTTTTTAATGATAATTTAACAATTTTTCAGTCCAAATTATATGAAATCTCAAGAAATAAGAGCCACCTTTTTAGATTTTTTCAAATCTAAACAACATACTATTGTTCCTTCTGCCCCCATGGTATTAAAGAACGACCCAACATTAATGTTTGTAAATTCTGGTATGGCACCGTTTAAAGAGTTTTTCTTAGGAAATACTGAAATAAAAAATAAAAGAGTTACAGACACACAAAAATGTTTGCGTGTTTCTGGCAAGCATAATGATTTAGAAGAAGTGGGTTATGACACCTATCATCATACCTTATTCGAGATGTTAGGAAACTGGTCTTTTGGCGATTATTTTAAAAAAGAAGCCATTGCTTGGGCATGGGAATTATTAACAGAAGTGTATAAAATTGATAAAGACATTTTATACGTAACCGTTTTTGAAGGAAGTGACGATAAAGACAACCTTTCTTTAGATACCGAAGCCTACAATTACTGGAAAGAACTCATCCCTGAAGACCGTATTTTAAAAGGAAATAAAAAAGATAATTTTTGGGAAATGGGCGAACAAGGTCCGTGTGGCCCGTGTTCTGAAATTCATGTAGATATTCGTTCATCCGAAGAAAAAGAAAAAATAGATGGTAAATCTTTGGTCAATAAAGATCATCCGCAGGTAGTAGAAATATGGAATTTGGTTTTTATGCAATACAACCGAAAAGCCAACGGAACTTTAGAAGATTTACCTGCAAAACATATTGATACAGGTATGGGGTTTGAACGATTATGTATGGTTTTACAAGGCGTACAATCTAACTATGATACCGATGTTTTTACGCCAATTATTAGAGAAATTGAAACCATCACACATACAGATTACGGAAAGGACGAAAAAATAGATATTGCCATACGTGTCATTGCAGATCATGTACGTGCCGTTGCTTTTTCTATTGCTGACGGACAACTACCAAGTAACACAGGTGCTGGTTATGTAATTAGAAGAATTTTACGAAGAGCCGTTCGTTACGGATTTACCTTTTTACATCAAAAAGATCCTTTTATTTATAAATTGGTTACTACATTGGTGAATAATTTAGGCGATGTTTTTCCTGAAATAAAATCTCAAAAACAACTAATTTTTAATGTAATTAAAGAAGAAGAAAGTTCTTTTTTAAGAACCTTAGATCAAGGTTTGGTATTGTTAGATAAAATAATAGCAGAAAACACAGGAAGCGTAGTTTCTGGCGAAAAAGCGTTTGAATTATTCGACACCTACGGATTTCCTAAGGATTTAACTGCCTTAATTTTATCAGAAAAAGAAATGTCTTTTGATGAAGCGGCTTTTGAAACCTGCTTAAAAAAACAAAAAGAACGCTCTCGTGCTGCCGCAGCAACATCAACAGAAGATTGGATACTTGTTACTGATGATGCTAGCAAAGAATTTATTGGATATGATTATTTAGAGGCGAATGTAAAAATTACACGCTACAGAAAAGTGACCTCTAAAAAAGAAGGGGAAATGTATCAAATTGTGTTTGACAAAACACCTTTTTACCCAGAAGGCGGAGGACAAGTTGGTGATAAAGGATATTTAGAAGTGCCCAATTCTAATGTAATTTATATTGTTGATACCAAAAAAGAGAACAACCTCATCATTCATTTTACAAAAAATTTACCCAAAGATGTTTCGCTTACTTTTAAAGCAGTAGTAGATAAAAAACAACGCGATTTAACAGCTTCTAATCATTCTGCAACACATTTATTACATCAAGGATTGCGTGCGGTTTTAGGCACACATGTTGAACAAAAAGGATCTTCGGTACATTCAAGATATTTGCGTTTCGATTTTTCTCATTTCTCTAAAATGACGAATGACGAATTGCGCCAAGTAGAAAATTTTGTAAATGCTCGTATAAAAGAAGCTTTACTACTTCATGAATATAGAAACATTCCGATGGATGAAGCCATACAAAAAGGTGCCTTGGCTTTGTTTGGAGAAAAATATGGAGACGATGTTAGAATGATTCAATTTGGAGAATCAAAAGAATTATGTGGCGGAACTCATGTAAAAAATACCTCAGAAATTTGGCATTTTAAAATTAGAACAGAAACCGCAATTGCTTCTGGAATTAGACGTATTGAAGCGATTACTTCGGATGCTGCAAAAGAGTATTATAGAGAAAATAACCGTAGTTATTACAAGATGAAATCTCTCTTAAAAAACAGTAACAATCCTGAAAAAGCTATTGTAGATTTACAAACAGAAAATACTGCTTTAAAAAAGCAAGTAGAGCAATTGTTAAAAGAAAAAGCAGGTAATTTGATAGGTGAATTACGAAATCAATTACAAGAAGTAAACGGCGTACAATTTTTAGCAACCAAAATAGATTTAGACCAAAATGGTATTAAAAATCTTGCTTTTGCCTTAGGAAAAGAATACCAAAATTTGTTTTTATTATTTGCAACTTCTGTAAAAAAAGACAAAGCCATGTTAACCTGTTATATTTCTAAAGAATTGGCAAATGAACGAGGATACGATGCGGGTAAAGTAGTAAGAGAACTAGGAAAACTGATTCACGGTGGCGGTGGCGGACAAAATTTCTTTGCGACTGCTGGTGGTAAAAACCCTGGCGGAATACCAAAGGCTTTAGAACGTGCTGTAGCATATCTAGTTTGAAATGTTTAAAAGTTTAAAAGTAGAAAGTTTAAAAGGCGTAACTTTATGAACTTTCTACTTTTAAACTTTTCACTAAAATAAAATGGAATTACAAACCCAAATACCTTTAACAAAACACCCCAATAATCAAATCGATTATCAATCTAACATCTTGTTAATTGGCTCTTGTTTTTCTGAAAATATTGGCAATAAATTGGCGTTTTATAAGTTTCAATCCGAAGTAAATCCGTTAGGAATTTTATTTCATCCGAAGGCTATAGAAAATTTGATTTTAAATGCCTTCAATCAAAAAAAATACACCGAAAAAGACATTGTTTTTAACAATGAACGATGGCATAGTTTTGAGGCGCATTCTGTAATTAGCAATACAGATAAAAACAAATTACTCCAGTCACTAAACAACGCCATACACCAAACAAACAAGCTGTTACGCAATGCCACACACATTGTAATTACCTTAGGTACTTCTTGGGTATATCGATTTATTGAAGAAGATAAAATTGTTGCCAATTGCCATAAAATTCCGCAAAAAAAATTTTTAAAAGAAATTTTATCAGTTGATGATATTACCGAAAGCTTAGAAGCAATTGTTACATTGGCAAAAAGTGTTAATAAAGGTGTAAAAGTGATTTTCACGGTATCGCCAGTGCGTCATTTAAAAGACGGATTTACAGAAAATCAGCAAAGTAAAGCACATTTAATTGCAGCAATTCATCAAGTATCTAACAAACCTGATACGTCCTATTTTCCTGCTTATGAAATCATGATGGATGAATTGCGAGATTATCGTTTTTATACCGAAGACATGTTACACCCAAACCAAACAGCCATCAATTATATTTGGAAAAAATTTACACAGGTTTGGATTTCTGACGAGGCTCAAAACACCATGACAACAGTAAAAAACATTCAAAGTGGTTTTGCGCACAAGCCCTTTAATTCTAGCTCTGAACAACATCAACAGTTTTTAAAAAATCTTCAAGAAAAAGTAGATAAATTACAAGAAAAATATCCTTTTATCACTTTCTAACATCAATTTAAGAATGATTATAGAACAAAACCAAAAGTTTAAAGCAGTTTATACCAATTTAACAGACAAAGTAACCGAACAGGCTTTTTTCAACAAATTTTTAGAGTTGTATCCAGAAGATTGGAAGCAGTTAAAAATCACCTTTTCTAAATTTAATAGAAGTAAGCAGTTTGGTAAAACAATTCCCTTACCCAAACCAGAACAAACGCTACGAAAAGAAATTAGAATTTGGCTTAAAAAAAATCAATAATGAAACATACTACTTTTACATTTAATTTTTACAAAACCGATTTTTTTGGTCAATATTGGGAAGCTGTAAAAACAGAAGCCGTTATTGTACTGGTTCACGGAATGGGAGAACACTCAACACGTTACGCACATTTTGTAGTGCCAAAATTACTAGAAAATAATTTTTCGGTGGTTACTTTTGATATGTTCGGACACGGAAAAACATCGGGTAAAAAAGGACACAATCCTAATTTTGATGCCGTTTTAGAAAGTGTAGAAAAGGTAATTAATAAAGCAAAAAAACTGTTTCCTAACAAACCTATTTTTTTATACGGGCATTCAATGGGTGGTAATACCGTAATTAATTATGTGCTTAGAAAAAAGACAAATTTAAAAGGTGTTATTGCTACGAGTCCGTTTTTACGATTGGCTTTTCAACCACCAGCAATTAAATTATCCGTAGGAAAGTTGTTACAAAAAATAGCACCGTCAATTACCATGGGGAATGAGTTAAATCCTAATGATATTTCTCGCGATAAAACGGAAGTTCAAAAATATATTGATGATCCTTTGGTGCACAGTAAAATTAGCCCAAATTATTCTATAACGTTTATAGATACTGGCGAGTGGGCGATACAAAATGCCCAAAAATTAGAAATTCCGATGTTGCTTTTACACGGAACGGGCGATAAAATTATCGATTATAAAGGAACACAAGGTTTTGCCAATAACACCTCAAAAGCTACGTTAAAATTGTACAATGGCGGTTACCATGAGTTGCATAATGATTTGTGCAAAGAAGAAATGATGGCAGATATTGTTACTTGGTTAAAAACGCAACAGTAAAATCAAACAAAAGATGTATTTTTGATGCGAATATGCAACAAAAACTACAAGAACACATTCGGCAACAATTTCCTTTTTTAAAGGATAAAAAACTGCTCATCGCTATTTCTGGCGGCGTAGATAGTGTGGTGCTTACTCATTTGTTACACCAATTACATTTTGATATTTCTTTAGCACATTGCAATTTTAAATTACGCGATACAGAAAGCGATATTGATGAAGATTTTGTAAAAAAACTGGGAAAAAAGCTGAAAATTAAGACGTTTACAACATCATTTGAAACCGATAAAATTGCCAAAGAAACAAAACAATCCATTCAGGTTACCGCTAGAAATTTACGCTATTCGTGGTTTGATGAACTCATTGAGAAACATCAATTTAGTTATGTATTAACCGCCCATCATGCCGATGATAATTTAGAAACTTTTTTGATTAATTTATCAAGAGGCTCAGGTTTAGAGGGTTTTACAGGTATTCCTGCGGTCAATAAAAACACCGTTCGTCCGTTGCTTATTTTTTCTAGGGATGAAATTGTAAACTACGCAAAAGCACATGCAATTACTTGGAGAGAAGACCAAAGTAACGCATCAACAAAATATGTTCGAAATAAAATAAGGCATCAAATTGTGCCCGTTTTAAAAGAAATTAATCCGAATTTAGTAACTTCTTTTTCTAAAACGTTAGAGCATCTACAAGAAAGTCAGCAAATAATTGATGATAAAATTAAAGAAGTTTCTACTAGTATTTACGTAAACGATAACCTCTCGACTGCGCTCGAGGAAACAAGAGATTTTATTAAAATTGATATCAAAAAAGTGCAAAAACTCTCCAATCCGAAGGCGTATTTATATCACTTATTAAAAGAGTATCATTTTACAGAATGGAATGATGTTGCTAATTTAGTAACTGCACAATCAGGCAAGCAAGTGTTTTCTAAAACCCACAGATTGTTAAAAGATAGAGATTTTTTATTGCTGTCTAACCTCAAAAAAAGTGTCTCCTCGAGCGCAGTCGAGAGGTTTTTTATCAATAAAAACGATACAAAAATTACGAAACCGATTCATTTAGAACTTAAAAACGTATCAAAAACAGGTGAAAAAGATCAAAACACAATATACCTTGATAAAGATTTGTTAAAATTTCCGCTTCTGTTAAGAAAATGGCAAAAAGGCGACTACTTTTACCCAACGGGAATGAAAGGGAAGAAAAAAGTGAGTAAGTATTTTAAAGACGAAAAATTATCGCTCTTAGAAAAAGAAAATACGTGGTTGCTTTGTTCTGCTCAAAATGAAATATTATGGATTATAGGAAAAAGACAAGATAATAGATGTTTTGTAAAAAATACAACTACTAGAAAAATAGCAGTAATATTGATTTAGCAGTAATTATTTAAAGTAATTTAAAAAATAAATTTATAATAAATTATAATCATTCTGATAACGAGGTTATTGTGTTCGTTTTTATTATGTCGAACACAGATTTTAATAAAACAAATAGGAGCTATTTAGAATTTCATAAAATTAATTTATAGAAATCTATTAATAAAGTAAGGGTAATTATAGAATTAATCGTTATAACCATAAAAAACAATCTCAATATAAAATAAAATGAAAAAAACATTCGCAATACTCTTTCTGTTTTTAGGAATAAATACATTTGCTCAAACAGAAAAAAATCCTCTTGCTTTTGCTACTTCTGTAGAGAAAATTTCTGATACAGAATATAATTTAATTATCAAAGTAAAAATACAAGATCAATGGCATTTGTACTCTCAATACAATCCTGACGGAGCATCATTGCCTATTGAAATTACTCCTACCGAAGAGAATGCAGGTTTTGAGTTGGTTGGTAAAGCCAAAGAAAGTGAAACACATAAAGAATATAGCGATGTTTGGGAAAAAGAAGAAACTTTTTTTAAACACAACGCAACTTTAACGCAACGTATCAAGTTAAAAAACAAAGATATTACAAGTGTAGGTTTGAATTTTTACGGGCAAGTTTGTAAAGAAGCATGTATTCCTTATGATGAAGATTTTACGTTTATATTAAAAGAAAACACCATCATCAAAGGCAAAACAACCGAAGTCTCATCAACTACAAAAAACACATCAAATTCAAGCAATAAAAGCCTTTGGACATTGTTTATTTTAAGTTTTTTTGCAGGTTTTGCAGCATTATTAACACCGTGTGTGTTTCCAATGATTCCTATGACGGTAAGTTTCTTTACCAAGCAAAGTAAAAATAGAGCTATCGGAATAAGAAATGCAATTATTTTTGGAGTGTCAATCATTGTTTTATATGTATTATTAGGGGTAGTAGTTACTAAAATTTTTGGAGCTGATGCACTAAATGCATTGGCTACAAATGTATGGTTCAATGTTATTTTCTTTGTATTATTAGTTGTTTTTGCGGTGTCTTTTTTAGGTGCTTTCGAAATAGTATTACCAAGTTCTTGGGGTACAAAAGTAGATGCGAAAGCAGATAAAGGCGGTATTATTGGTATCTTTTTTATGGCGTTAGCTTTGGCAATTGTATCGTTTTCTTGTACAGGGCCAATTGTTGGTACAGCATTAGTAGCAGCTGCAAGTCAAGGAGGTATTGCGCCCATCATAAGTATGTTTGGTTTTTCATTAGCCATTGCATTACCGTTTACATTATTTGCTGCTTTTCCTGGGTGGATGAATTCGCTACCAAAATCTGGCGGATGGTTAAATACCGTAAAAGTAGTCTTAGGATTTTTAGAATTAGCCTTGGCGTTTAAATTCTTGTCAAATGCCGATTTAGTATTAGACTTACACCTTTTAGAAAGAGAAGTGTTTCTAGCCATTTGGATAGCCATTTTTGGTGCATTAGCATTCTATCTTTTCGGAAAAATACAATTACCACACGATTCGCCTTTAACGCATATTTCTGTAGGAAGATTAAGTTTAGGACTCGTAGTCATGTCATTTACTATTTATATGATTCCTGGTCTTTGGGGAGCGCCTTTAAACTTAATCAGTGCATTTCCGCCGCCACAACATTATAGTGAATCGCCGTACGGAGTTGGATATACCAAACTAGGAAGCGGCGGAACAACAGCACATTCTGAATTGCCAGAAGGAGCACATTTAATGGCTCCGTATGACATTCTTTCTTTTAATGATTATGATAAAGGGTTGGCATATGCTAAAAAAGTAAACAAACCTGTTTTTATCGATTTCACTGGAAAAGCTTGTGTAAATTGCCGTAAAATGGAACAAAATGTTTGGGTAAAAGACAAGGTATTGGCAAAACTTAAAAATGATGTGGTTGTCATTTCATTATATGTAGATGATAAAAGATCTTTGCCAAAAGGAGAAGAAGTTGATTCTAAACTAAAACCAGGTAAAAAACTACGTTATATTGGTCAAAAATGGAGCGAATTACAAACCATCCGTTATAAAACCAATTCACAACCTTTTTATGTGTTAATGAATCATCAAGAAGAAGATTTAAACACACCAGTTGGTTACACACCAGATGTAGATACCTACTACAATTGGCTGGTTGATGGAATTTCGAAATTCAATAAAAAATAATTTTAACAATTTAGAGATGTCTTTAAATTTTAAAATGCGTATATTTATTGTCTAATTATAAAGCG
>CAMZMA010000128.1 GCA_947311815.1 uncultured Flavobacteriaceae bacterium | reverse complement strand
TATAGGTGCAGAAGGATTTATCAAAGGAAATGTAACGGCTAGTTTTGCAGATATTGAAGGGAAATTTTCAGGTAAATTAGATGTTTCTAACACACTTACTCTTAAAGCTACTGCAAAACTAGCTGTTACATTTCCTTTGATAAATCCTTCTGCACCTATAATAACTCTACCTTTGGTTATTAATGTTCCTTCAATTGTTCCGTCTATTCTAAAATCACCATCAGAATGAATTTCTCCAATAAATTTGGTATTTTTCGCAATAATATTTCTTTCCATAGCTCTTGGTTTTTCTGTTTTACTGTTTTTGCTACTAAACATAATTTGGTTATAATTTTTAGGGAGTTATTTTATTTTTTTTATGAGTACCAATGCTTGTTTTCCTTCTTTTGTTTTTGGGTAATTTATAGCTACGTTATTTAATGCTCTTTTGTAAGTACCTTTGTCATAAAATTTACCAATAGCATATGCTTTTAGAAGTTCAAATTTAGGAATTAATTTTGAATTTTGAATACTAGGTATTACTTTTTCTATTTCTTTCACTACTTCTTCAAATTTATTTTTTTTGTAGAGGTAGTACACTTCTTTGTATTTTTTTTCGGTTTCGCTTAATTCGGTTTCATCTTCTTTTTCTTGGTAATCTTTTTTCGGATGCAAGATAATTTTAGCAAAAGGAGTAGTTGCGTATTCGGTTAAAATGATGTTTTTATGGCGATTTTCTTTTGCATTATTTTTTTGCTGATGAAAAATTTGGTATAAATGATAATGCGTAGGCAACAACAATTCTTTTGCCGGTTTTAATGCTAACAATCGCTCTAAGCGTAACACGGCAATGTTTGGGTTTTTAAACTGCTCTTTGTAAATTAATCCCAACTCAAACAAGGCGTTATTTCGTTGAAAATGTAAACTGTCTAATACTTCTTTTTTTGTAGGAATCGCTTCTAAATAGGTTGCCAATTCATATTTTTTATTGATGGTTTTTACTTGCACACTATCTTTTTGTGCAGTGTTTGTATTGCTGTTAAATCCTTTATCTGCCCATCGCCAATTGTCTTCTAATTCTCTGTTTCCCCATTTTTTTTGAAACTCGGTTTTACCAAAATTAGCTATTTGATTGTTGTAAAAATACCAATCGCCTTTAGTGGTAGATTGTAATGAACTGCCACCAAACGAACTGCCAAAAGCAATTTGATTTAATCGTTGTTGTGCTCGTTCTTCGTCTTCTTTTTTAATTTTTGCAATGTGTTTTTCGAAATAATTTTTTTGAGCATCGGCAGAAAGAGAGGTAAGGTGTAAAATACTATCGTTTACAGTTACAATTTTTTCGAATTTTATTAATGATGCTAAGTTTTTATGTTTTCTTTTTACACGGCGTATTCTCAATTCATTTTTATCATCAGTAATGTTTAATACACTGTCATAATAAGCACTTGCTAACAAATATTCGGTATTTTTAAAGTGAATATTTCCTAATCTTTCATAAGAAAATGTTTTTTGTTGATTGCTTGCGTCTTTTGCTGAAATTGATTTTTTATAATAAACCATTGCCTTAGCAATACTATCTCTATTTTCTTCTAAAACACCTGTTTGATAATACAATTCGTCTAAATATTTTCTGTTATCTCTGTTTTTTATCAGTTTTAAAAACATCGGAATTAACGCAACAGATGAAGAATCTTTTGTGGTGTTTTTTGCCAATTCTATATGCGCATGAATTTTATATTTATACGGCGCTTTTTTTATGCTGATGAGTTTTTGAAACACTACAGCTGCAGAATCTTTTTTATTTTGGTTGGCGTACATTTGTCCTAAAATAAACATATTTCTTGCCGATTGTTCTTTGTTGTAAAATGTTTCGGTAGCAAAAATGAGTTGTTTTTTTGCTTTTTCTATACTGTCGGTTTGTACATATGCCATTGCCAAAGCGGTGTGTGCTTCTTCTTTGACCTTTCCTTCTAAAAAATATTCTTGCCCTTTTCTAATTTCTAACAATAGTTTTAACGATTCTATCGCTAATTTTTCGTTTTCTAAACGGATGTTGGTTTTGGCTCTCCAAATTTTTGTTTCGCCAATTAAATCGGCATACGGATAATTTACAATCACATAATTAAACGCCTCTATTGCGGGTACAAAACGTTGCGAATAGTAGCGTGCTTTTCCTAACAACAAATACGCATCGTCTATTTGGCGATTTTTTTCTCTTCCGTTAATATTCATCGAGTGCATTTGTATTGCTTTTACGGCCTTTTCTTCGGCTTTATCAAAGGGAGAAGATTGTTTTTTATTGTCTTTTTTACCGCCAAAATTTGCTCCTGGACCTGAAAACTTTACTTCAATTTTTTGTTCTGTAAATTGTAAAGGTTCTATGGGTAATTGTTGCCAATAATTGTCTTTGTAATTGGTATTGATTTCTTGTATCCCTTTTTTAAAGGCTTCTTTCCCATTAAAAAGCACATTGTATTTGGTAGTTAATGCGTGCCAATTTCTTGACAAACCCGTGTCTTTCTTTACGCTACAAGAAAAAACAACCATAGTTATGGTAACAAAGAAAAGTATTTTATAAAAGTGTTTCATAGAATATAAAAAACGCTGTATCTACAACAAATTTAAAGTAAATTTATTGTAAACGAGCGTGTAAAAGTACGAATATTCGTAATTATTCATCCGAAATTAGATAAAAAGTAAGAAAAACATTGAAAACGGATTAAATTCAAGGGTTTTGAAGTTAAGGAAGTGTGCTTTGGTAATAAGCAAGTAAAAAGAAATGTAAGAACAATTAAGGTAAAAGTTAAGATTTGTGTATCAATATTTAGAGAAAAACAATCAAGAGTTTAGAGGAAAACAATCAAGAGATTCTGAACATAGTCTTTAATGTTGCGTTTTTAGTGAGTAGTCCTGAAAAAAACGAATAATACTATATTATTTCAATTTTACCACTCATTAATTTTCCTATCTTTGTAGGTTCAAACAAACACAGATACTATTTATGAGTGAATCTAGAAAACGAAGAGAAGCCTTATTATATCACGCAAAACCAAAACCAGGTAAAATTGCGGTAGTTCCTACCAAAAAATATGCCTCTCAGCACGATTTATCTTTAGCATACTCACCAGGAGTAGCTATACCTTGTTTAGAAATTGCCAAAGACAAAAATAACGTATATAAATATACTTCAAAAGGAAATTTAGTAGCCGTAATTTCTAACGGAACCGCTGTTTTAGGTTTAGGGAATATAGGACCAGAAGCCTCTAAACCCGTAATGGAAGGAAAAGGCTTGTTATTTAAAATTTTTGCAGATATTGATGTGTTTGATATTGAGGTAGATACCGAAGATGTAGAAGAGTTTATAGCTACCGTAAAAGCCATTGCACCTACTTTTGGAGGAATTAATTTAGAAGATATTAAAGCTCCAGAAGCTTTTGAAAT
The DNA here is from genome assembly GCA_947311815.1 of uncultured Flavobacteriaceae bacterium. Taxonomy (GTDB): domain Bacteria; phylum Bacteroidota; class Bacteroidia; order Flavobacteriales; family Flavobacteriaceae; genus Polaribacter. The sequence goes on along the minus strand of CAMZMA010000128.1, from coordinate 11,287 downwards.
AGAACGCAGATTAAAAGAAGAATTAAACATTCCTGTAATGCACGATGATCAACATGGTACTGCCATTATTTCATCAGCAGCATTAAAAAATGCAGTAGAAATTGCAGGAAAAGATATTGCCAAAGTGCAAGTTGTAGTAAATGGAGCAGGTGCTGCAGCCATTTCTTGTACACGTTTGTATTTAAAGCTAGGTGTGCAAAGAAAAAACGTGGTAATGTGCGATAGCAAAGGCGTTATTAGGAAAGATAGAGAAAATTTAACCTCTCAAAAAACTGAATTTGCTACCCATAAAGACATCAATACGTTAGAAGAAGCGATGCACAATGCAGATGTTTTTATTGGTTTGTCTAAAGGAAATACGGTAACGCCAGAAATGTTGTTATCGATGGCAAAAGACCCCATTGTTTTTGCATTGGCAAATCCAGATCCAGAGATAGAATACGATGTCGCTATTAACGCTAGAGAAGATTTAATTATGGCGACTGGTCGTTCAGATCATCCGAATCAAGTAAATAATGTACTCGGTTTTCCGTTTATTTTTAGAGGAGCTTTAGATGTTCGTGCCACAAAAATTAACGAAGAAATGAAAATGGCAGCGGTACATGCTTTGGCAGATTTGGCTAAAAAAGCGGTACCAGAACAAGTAAATATTGTGTATGACGAGGTCAGTTTGTCTTTTGGTAGAGATTATATTATTCCTAAACCATTTGATCCAAGGTTGATTTATGAAATACCTCCTGCCATTGCCAAAGCGGCGATGGAATCTGGCGTAGCATTAGAACCTATTTCTGATTGGAACAAATACAGAGAAGAATTAATGGATAGATCAGGTACAGGAAGCAAAGAAATAAGATTGTTACACAACAGGGCAAAAGGAAATTCTAAAACTATTATTTTTGCAGAAGCAGATCATTTAGATGTGTTAAAAGCAGCACAAAGAGTACATGATGTTAAGATAGGGAAACCTATTTTACTAGGGAATAAAAAAGTTATTTTAGAGTTGAAAGAAGAAATAGGTTTTACTGCAGATGTTCCTATTATCGACCCCAAAACAGAAGAAGAAAAAGACCGAAGAAACCGTTTTGCAAAAGTATATTGGCAATCTCGTCAACGAAAAGGAATTACATTATTAGAAGCTCAAAAATGGATGCGAGAGCGCAACTATTTTGCGGCGATGATGGTAAACGAAGGAGAAGCCGATGCGTTAATTACAGGATACTCAAGACCTTATCCGTCTGTAGTAAAGCCGATATTAGAGTTGATAGAAAAAGATAGAGGCGTAACACGTGTGGCGGCAACCAATTTAATGCTTACCAAACAAGGACCAATATTTTTGGCAGATACGACCATTAATATTAATCCTACAGCGAAAGAATTGGCAAAAATAACGCAGTTAACTTGCGGAATTTCTAAAATGTTTGGAATGAAACCAAATGTAGCAATGTTGTCTTTTTCTAACTTTGGATCATCACAATCAGAAAGTTCAAAAAAAATTAGAGAAGCAGTAGGTTATATACACCGTCATTTCCCTAATGTTGTGGTAGATGGAGAGTTGCAAGCAGATTTTGCATTGAATTCAGAGTTGTTAGCAAAAGAATTTCCGTTTTCTAAATTGAATGGCAAGAAAGTAAATGTTCTTATTTTTCCGAATTTAGATGCAGCAAATATTACCTATAAGTTAATGAAACAATTAAATGGATCAGAATCTATAGGGCCTATTATTCTTGGATTAAGTAAACCTGTACATATTTTACAATTAGGAGCTAGTGTAGATGAAATGGTAAATATGGCGGCGGTTGCTGTGGTAGACGCACAACAAAGAGAAAAAAAATAAAACAGTAAATTTGCCATCGTTAATATTCTTAGTTATTGAGAATTCCCCTATATTAGACGTTTAGAAAATAATAAATATGATTACACAAGTTAGCGGGAAATTGGTAGAAAAAAATCCTACTCATGTAGTAATAGATTGTCATGGAGTAGGATATTTATTACATATTTCATTAAATACATTTACAGCATTACCAGAAAGTGAAGCGGTTACTTTGTTTACGCACATGCAAGTAAGAGAAGATGCGCATACCTTGTATGGTTTTATCAATAAAACAGAAAGAGCCGTTTTTAAATTGTTAATTTCGGTTTCTGGTGTAGGACCAAGTATTGCTAGAACCATGATGTCATCAATGACATCTGAAGAAATACAACAAGCTATTGCGTCAGAAGACGTACCTGTAATTCAATCTGTAAAAGGAATTGGAGCAAAAACAGCACAAAGAGTTATTGTAGATTTAAAAGATAAAATCTTAAAAACCTTTGATATGGGTGATGTTTCTATAGTTTTAAACAATACTAACAAAGAAGAAGCGTTATCTGCTTTAGAAGTTTTAGGTTTTACCAGAAAACAATCAGACAAAGTGATAAACATGGTTTTAAAAGAACACAAAGACGCTACGGTAGAGCAACTTATAAAATTGTCGTTAAAGAATTTGTAGTCCATTGAAAATATCAATAAAAAATACATTCCTTTTTGTGCTATTTGCCGTTTTTATAAACGGGTATTCTTTTGCGCAAACTACTCAACAACAAAAAGACACCACTACATTAAGATACAATTTTAAACATACTCAAAACGGAGGCTTGTTTTTAAGAGATCCTGCAAAAATGACCATTATTTTTGATAAGGTGCTAGGTAAATATGTGTTGGTAGAAAAAATTGGCGATTATTATGTAAGAACGCCTATTTTTATGACCAAAGAAGAGTATAAAAAATATCGTTTACAACGCGATATGTTAGATTACTTTAAAACCAAAGTAAGTGCAACCAATAGTAGAAGAAAAGGAGCCGCCGATGCTCAAAAAAACCTATTACCAACCTATTATGTAAACAATAAGTTTTTTGAAACTATTTTTGGAGGAAATACAGTAGAGGTAACTCCGTCTGGGAGTTTAAATATTAAAATGGGTTTCATCTATCAAAAGACCGATAATCCGCAGTTATCTGAAGAGAACAGAAGTAATTTTGTTTTTGATTTTGATCAACAAATAAGCGCAAGTATTCAAGCAAAAGTAGGAAAGCGTTTAAAAATTACAGCCAATTACGATACGCAATCTACGTTTGATTTTCAGCAAATGATTAAACTAGAATACACACCTACCGAAGATGATATTTTACAAGGCATTGATGCAGGTAATATTAATATGCCGATTAAAAATTCGTTAATAAGCGGTGCACAAAGTTTGTTTGGTGTAAAAACAAAATTAAAGTTTGGTAACACCAATATTACTGCCGTTTTTTCGCAACAAAATTCGGAAAGTAAAACAGTAACCGCACAAGCAGGTGCAACCATACAACCTTTTGAGTTGCGAGCTACAGATTATGATAATGACCGCCACTTTTTTTTATCGCAGTATTTTAGAGAAAGTTATGCAAATTCCTTAAAAAGATATCCGTTAATAAGTAGTCCAATTAATATTACCAGAATAGAAGTTTGGATTACCAACAGAACTGCAAATGTAGATGATTATAGAAGCATTGTTGCCTTTGCAGATATAGGAGAATCGAATCCTGCAAATATGGTAAGTACAAATGGTAGTATTTTTGCTGCCAACCCGCCAAGTGTTGCTATAAACGGAGTTCAGGTAAATTTACCTTCTAACAAAGCGAATAATATTCAGCAAGATTTTTTAACCGCTCAAACAGGCGGTATAAGAAGTATTGGTTCGGTAGATGCTACTTTAGGAACATCAACACCCTATCAAATGCAACAAGGTACAGATTATACATTGTTGCAAAATGCCAAAAAATTACAACCGAATGAATATACGTTAAATTCACAATTAGGATTTATTTCTTTAAATAGCCGTTTAAATGATGGTGAGGTTTTAGCCGTAGCGTTTGAATATACCGTTGCTGGTACAGTAAACGGAAGTACAGAAAATTCGTTTAAAGTAGGTGAATTTTCTAATGACGGAATTCAAGCACCCAACAACTTAGCGGTAAAATTATTACGCAGCGAAATTTTAACTACTAGACGAACTGTTGCAGGTGTAGAAGAAGCATTTCCTACGTGGAAATTGATGATGAAAAACGTCTATGCTTTAGGGGCTGCACCGTTAACACAAGAAGGTTTTCGTTTTGAAATTCAATATAGAGATGACCAAACAGGAATACCTTCTAACACCTTACAAAATGCCCAAACGGTAGGTATTTCTAATCAACCTTTATTACAAGTATTACATTTAGATCAATTAGACCAAAGTCAGTACCAAAACGGCGATGGTTTTTTTGATTATGTAGAAGGAATTACGGTAAATTCTCGATACGGATATGTTATTTTTCCGACACCAGAACCTTTTGGTAAAAACTTAGAAACCGAATTTACAGCACAAACCGATATTGAAAATTATGTGTTTAATGAACTGTATTTAAGCACAAAAAATGTGGTAAAAAACAATTACCAACACAAAGACAAATTTTTATTAAAAGGATATTTTAAAACCACAGATGCAGGCGGAATACCAATAGGAGCGTACAACGTACCAAGAGGTTCAGTAAAAGTTACTGCGGGCGGACGCCAATTGGTAGAAGGAATCGATTTTGTGGTAGATTACTTGGCAGGAAAAGTACAAATTTTAGATCCAGGTTTAAAAGCATCTGGTGTGCCTATTCATGTATCAACAGAAAATAACTCGGTATTTAATCAGCAGAGAAAAACATTTATTGGGGTAGAGGTTGAACATAAATTTTCAGAAAAATTTATTATCGGCGGTACGTATTTAAACATTACCGAAAGACCGCTTACGCAAAAAGTAAATTTTGGTGCAGAACCGATAGACAATACCATGTTAGGATTTAATGTAGATTTTTCTGCCGAAGTACCACTGTTTACAAAATGGGCAAATAAACTTCCGTTTGTAGATACAGATGCGCCTTCTAATGTGTCGGTTAGAGCAGATATGGCGTATTTAATTCCAGGGTCTCCAAGCGGAATAGATATTTCTGGCGCTGCCACTTCATATATTGATGATTTTGAGGCATCACAAATACCTATTAGTTTATTGTCTCCTTTGCAATGGTATGCGGCAAGTACACCAAATACACCAACTTTTCCTTCGTTTAATGGTAGTTTAACGGAAGATTTACGATACAACTATAAAAAAGCACGTTTGGCTTGGTACAATGTAGATCAAATTTTTTACGGAGCAGGAGACACCCCAAATAATATTGATGCCGATGAATTATCGAGAGCAGAAACTCGGCAAATTTCGTTTACCGAATTGTTTCCAAATACCCAGTTAGATATCACGCAAAACACGTTGGTAAGAACCTTAGATTTGGCATATTTTCCGAACGAAAGAGGGGCGAATAATTTTGACCCAACATCTCAAATTGTAAATGATAAAGTAGTGTTGCAAAACCCTCAATCTCGTTGGGGAGGTATTATGAGACCGCTTATTACCAATGATTTTAACAATGCAAATATTGAATATATCCAATTTTGGATGATGGATCCTTACGATAATTATTCCATTACTAATGAAGAAGGATTGCCATCAAACATCAATCCGCAAGATGCTGTAAATCAAGTAGGAGATTTATATTTTAATTTAGGAAATGTATCGGAAGATGTTTTAAAAGACAACCGAAAAATGTACGAAAATGGGTTGCCTGCTTTAGGAGGAAACACCAATGTAGATGCAACGGTTTGGGGTGTTGTTCCTAGAAATCAATCTATTATTTACACCTTTGATGCAGATGATGCTGCCAGAACAAACCAAGATGTTGGTTTGGATGGATTAGATAATACTGCCGAAAAATCAAATCAAAATATTCCTGCAAATTATAGAAATTTAACTGACCCTTCGGGCGATGATTTTCAGTATTTTAGAGGAAGCAACTTAGACAATGCCAACGCGTCTATCATTACTCGATATAAATATTTTAACAACACTCAAGGTAATTCGCCAACGGCAAATCAATCAACAGAATCGTACCCAACATCCTCTACCACATACCCAGATGTAGAAGATATCAACAAAGATCAAACCATGAATACGATTGAAAGTTATTTTGAGTACAAAATATCGATGAATAAAGCCGATTTGGTAAAAGGTCAAAATTTTATTGTTGATGAAAAAACAACCACAATTACTTTAAAAAACGGAAGTACACAACAAACTAAATGGTATCAATTTAGAGTACCAATTAGAAGCGGAACACCTATAAATGGTATTACAGATTTTAACAGTATCCGTTTTATGAGAATGTATCTGACCAATTTTAAAATGCCAGTTGTATTGCGTTTTGGCGAGTTAGATTTGGTTCGTGGTGATTGGCGTAGGTATGTAAAAACATTAGACCCGACCATTACACCTAATATAAATTTAACTCAAGCCGAATTAAATGATTTTGAAGTAGGTGTTATTAATATTGAGCAAAACGAAGGACGTTATGTATTGCCTCCAGGAATTGTAAGAGAGCGTTTACAAGGTAGCACTTCGGTACAATTACAAAACGAGCAATCGGTTACCTTAAAAGTAATCAACTTGCCACAAAATAAAGTGCGTGCTATTTACAAAAACATTAGTGTAGATTTACGAAGATATAAAAAACTAAAAATGTTTATGCACCTAGAGCCTAAGCTGGTTGGGGGTGTTGCAGATGATGAAATGGTTGCCATTGTGCGTTTAGGAACCGATTTAAACGACAATTATTATCAAATAGAAATTCCGTTAAAAGTAACACCAAATGGTAGTATTTCTCCTTTAGATGTTTGGCCAGAAGCTAATAATTTAGAAGGATTGTTAGATGATTTCGGAAAAATAAAACTAAAAAGAGACGAAGAAATTATAGGCGGAAGTCCGATAACCATCAATCAATTATATCCTGCGCCTACCATTAATGATCCTAAAGAAATGATTGTGCGGGTAAAAGGAAACCCTACGCTAGCAAAAATTAGAACCATTATGTTGGGGATTAAAAATACCGCCGCAACAGATAAAAGTGTCGAAATTTGGTTTAATGAGTTGCGTTCCTCTGATTTTGATAATGATGGTGGTTGGGCAGCAGTATTAAATGCCGATGCAAATTTTGCCGATGTAGCTACAGTTTCGGTTTCTGGTAGAATGCAAACCATCGGTTTTGGTAATGTATCAGACAGAGTAACTCAAAGAAGTTTAGACGAAACCAAACAATATGATATTTCTACAAGTGTTGAGTTAGGAAAAGTATTTACTCCTAAAAAATGGGGCATTCAATTACCGATGAGTTATAGTGTGGGCGAAGAGTTTGTTAACCCAAAATATGATCCACAATATCAAGATGTAAAACTTGCCGATGCAAGAGATGTAAACCCGAATAGTAAATTTTCTAATAGCTACACCAAAAGAACTAGCATTAGTTTTATGAATGTTAAGAAAAACAGGAATCCGCAATCTAAACGGAAACCACGTTTTTATGATGTAGAAAATTTATCGGTTTCTTATGCACATAATAAAGAGTTTCATAGAGATTATAATATAGAAAATTTTACTACCGAAAATGTAAATGCATCCGCTTCTTATAATTACACCTTTAAACCTGCCTTTTTTGAACCGTTTAAAAAATCAAAAATAATGAAAGGTAAATATTGGCAATTATTAAGAGATTTAAACTTTAATCCAATTCCTAAAACGTTTGGTATCAACTCAAGAATTAATAGAAATTATGTAGAACAACAGTCTAGAAATTTAGTATCTGGGTTATCGGCACAACCAAAATTACAACAACGTAGATTTTTCTTTGATTGGGATTATACCATTGGTTTAGACCTAACAAAATCGATTGCTTTAAATTTTAATGCCACCAATAGTTATATTTACGATGCCTTTGGTAGCGGAGAAGATTTACAAATTTTCGACAACTTTTTTAACGTAGGAAGACAAAATAAATACCATCAAAATTTAGATGCCACCTATAAATTACCGATTGATAAAATTCCGTTTTTAAATTTTATAAAAGCAGATTATAGATACACCGCAGGTTTTGATTGGCAAGTGTCATCACAAGATCCAAGTATTTCTGATGAAATAGGGAATGTGATACAAAATACTGATGATAAAAATGTAAGCGTAAATGTAAACCTCGCTAAATTTTATAAAAAATTAGGATTTGAGAAATTATTGTTATCAAAAAAAGATCGAAAAAAAACAAGAAAAAAAACAAAAACAAAAAAAGGTGCACCCTCTTTAGGGAAACCTCCAAGATCTTCAAGATTGCGTAAAAAGAAACTTTCTTTGGGTAAAAAAATTATAAAAGGGGTGTATGATGTAATTACATCGGTAAAAACAGGAAAGTTAAATTACTCAGAAACCAACGGGCAATTATTACCAGGATACAAAAAAGAATTTGGTTTTTTTGGTGGCGCACCTACGGCATTTGCTTTTGGTAGTCAGGTAGATATCAGAAATAAAGCCTTACAAAACAATTGGTTAATTTCGCCAAGAGATACGGTAAACGGAGAGTATTTTAACAAAACTTACAGCAGAACGCATAAAGAAAATTTAGATTATAATTTTACCGTAAAACCGTTTAAAGATTTTAATATTGATGTAAAAGGAAACCGAATACAAACAAGAGATATTTCTCAACAATTAGATGTTAGACAAGCAAGAAACCCAATAGAAAATCCTTTTGGAGAAATAGATTATTCTTTAGACCCTTTTGAAACAGGTAATTTTAGCACTAGCTACTCAATGATATCTACAGTTTTTGCAGATTCAGATCAGCTTTTTCAAACCTTTAAAACGTATCGAAATACCGTTTCTACGCGTTTAGGCGGCATAGGTTTTGGTATTAACAGTCAACAAGTTTTATTACCTGCATTTATAGCAGCGTATTCGGGTAAAGACCCAAATAAAGTAAGCACAGGTCTGTTTAAAAACATACCAATTCCTAATTGGACAGTCCGTTATAGCGGATTAATGAAATTAAAATGGTTTAAAAAACGATTTAGTAATTTCACTTTAAGTCATGGCTATAAATCTTCTTATACCATTGCTAATTTTACGAATAATTTACAATATTCAGATGGGGCAATTAACCCGATAACCAATAATTTTGAACCTGAATTGTTAATTTCGACCGCTACTTTAATTGATGAGTTTTCGCCCTTAATAAAAGTAGATATGAAAATGAAAAATTCATTTTCGTTTCGAGGAGAAATAAAAAAAGACAGAACTCTTACCCTTAATTTTAACAACTCTACATTAACCGATATAAAAGGTGTTGAGTATGTTTTTGGCTTAGGATATGTGATAAAAGACGTGAAATTTAGAACAAAATTTACAGGAAGTAAACAAACCTTTAAAGGCGATATTAATTTTAGGGCAGATATCTCTTTAAGAGATAATTTAACATTAATTAGAAGTATTGATGAAAATAATGACCAAATTAGTGGTGGTCAAAAGTTATTTTCTATTAAATTTACCGCAGATTATAAATTGAATAGTAGTTTAACCACATCGTTTTATTACAATCATCAAACATCTAAATATGCTATCTCAACCACGTTTCCGAGACAAGCAATTAACGCAGGATTTAATCTTGTATATAATTTAGGGAATTAAAACAACTATAAATAATACATAAAATGAACATTCCATCAGAATTAAAATACACCAAAGACCACGAGTGGATTAAAATTGAAGACAATATTGCAACTATTGGTATTACAGCCTTTGCACAAAGCGAATTAGGCGATATTGTGTATGTAGATGTAGATACTTTAGATGAAAGCTTAGACTTAGAAGAAGTTTTTGGCTCTGTAGAAGCAGTAAAAACAGTGTCTGATTTGTTTATGCCTTTGGCAGGAGAAGTAACCGAGTTTAACGAAGCGTTAGAAGACGAACCAGAATTAGTAAACAAAGATCCTTACGGAAAAGGATGGATGATTAAAATAACCATTTCTGACGCATCACAAATAGATAATTTATTAGATGCTACAGCGTATCAAGAACTTATTAAAGGATAATAGCCTTTATATCGCTATTTTTATTACAAGTTTAATTGCGTTTTTATCGTTAAAAGATAGTGGGCCGCAATTATTAGATATTTCTAATATCGATAAATTTGAGCACGCTTTTGCATATTGTGTGCTATCATTAAGTTGGTTGTTGTTTTTTTATCAAAAAAAAACAACAACCAACTATGTAATTTTAGGATGTATCTTTTACGGCATAATTATTGAAGTTTTACAAGAGACCATTACTTTACATAGAACTGCAGAACTTTTAGATGTTGTTGCAAATTCTACTGGAGTTGTCTTAGGATTATTGATTTTTAATCAAATTTCTAAAAAAAAACAAGTTAATTAGTTTAAAGACTTGTATAAATCATAATAATTTAATTAAATTAGCAAACTATTAAAAACTCTTTAAGATGGAAATTAAGAAAAACCCAAAATCAAACTTAGAAAATTACAGCAAATTGTTTATGCAGCTTGGTTTAGTTTTAGCACTGTTTGTTACCTATGTGTCTTTTGAAAACAAAACCTATGACTTAGTTTATAATGATTTAGGTTCTGCGAATATGAATGCAGAAATGGAAGAAGAAGAAGTAATTACAATGCGTGAAGAGCTGCCAAAACCTAAAGCTCCGCCACCACCAGCACCAGAAAAAATAGAAATTGTAGAAGACGAAAAGGAAGTAGAAGAAACGGTGATAGAATCTACAGAAACTGATGAAACTGAAGCGGTAGAAGTAGAAGATGTAGAAGAAGCCGAAGAAGAAGAAGAAGTTGAGGCTGATGTGAGTTTTATGATTATTGAAGACGTACCTGTTTTTCCAGGTTGTAAAGGAAATAAAGCAAAATTAAAAAAATGCTTTAGCCAAAAAGTACAAAAACATTTTGGTAGAAAATTTGATACAGACCTTCCAAACGAATTAGGTTTGTCTCCTGGAAAGAAAAGAGTATTTATTGGTTTTAGAATTGATAAAAAAGGGAATGTTGTAGATGTTCAATGTAGAGCGCCACACCCAAAAATTAAAAAAGAAGTACTTCGAATTATGAAAATGTTGCCAAAAATGAAACCTGGTAAACAAAGAGGAAAACCTGTTGGAGTAAAATACAGCATCCCTTTTACATTAATTGTAGAATAATAAAAACATTTTATAAATTATTATTAAAACTCAACCAATTTGGTTGAGTTTTTTTGTTGGCACGTTCTTTGATTTAACATAGTTTTAACATTTTAAAACAGTTACGTTATGAGAACATTTAAAAAAGTACCCAAAAAACAATTAGAAAAT
>CAMZMA010000127.1 GCA_947311815.1 uncultured Flavobacteriaceae bacterium | reverse complement strand
TATGAGCACTGATTTCTTTTTCTTGAATCATAGCAATGTTCCCACTTTTTGTAGCTGCTTTTTTACAGCTAGTAAATTGTCCGATAAGCAATACTACAGTAAGTATTGTTCCTGCTTTTTTAATGATGTTTTTCATGATATTGAAGGTTTTAAATGATTAATAACACTTCAAAAGTAGGAGGGAAGTTTACTTATATATCAAGCAAATTAGAATTCGTAAGTACTGGATTAGAATTCGTTTAAAACATCACAAAAGGTTTATTTATTGTACACCACTAATTTTGTCAATCCTTTTTTTTGTGGATTATCAGCAAAAGAACGCAAATACACATCCATATAATTGGCAATTCTATCTTCAGGATAAAAAAGCACTTTATTTACATCTCCAGACCATTCGTTTAAATAAATAATCGGTTTGTTATTGTTGTACCTAAAGTATCGTTTTATGTGATTGGGCAATTTATTTTCTAATTCTTCATTAATTTCAACATAATAATAATTTAATTTTGATGAAAAGAAACTGAAAGATAATAAATGATCCCAACCGCCAAATAAATTGCTGATGGGTAAAATTACTGTAAAAACGAGTAAAATTATTTTTTGATAACTCAGTTGATATGCAAAAAACTCAGTAAAAGAATCGGTTTTTAAACTCCAAAAAATAATAAATACACTTAATATATTTTGTAAATTCCACGGAACTACATTGTATCCGTAGCCTAAATAAAATAGCATGATTACAATAATACTATGCATGATAATGATAAAGAAAACACCTATTTTTCTGGTTTTATTAAAAAGTAATAAAACTCCCATTAAAGCTTCTAACCAAGGTACAGCATAGGTAAATAGTTGTAGTAAGATTTCAGGAATAAAAGAAAAATGTTTCTGTAAAGCGTGCATCCATTGTGTGTAAAATATGCCGTTTACTTTATGAATTCCACTCCAAAAATAAGTAGCTAAAAAGATGAGGATAACTGTATGGAGTACTTTTTTTGTTTTGGTATGTTCTTTGTACAAAACAATTGCTAAAATTGTTAACATACTTTGGTAAAAATAGGGTTGTAATCTGTTTTGGTCAATAAATGAAAGAAAAACATATAAAACAACAATGAGCACTCCTAACCACCTTTTGGGTTTAAAAAGATAGATTAACATACTTAAAGCGTACGTTATTGCTAAGATATAATCAAAAGGATATTTCGGAATCGGTAATCCATCAAACAACGGAATTACAGGAAAATCTTTGGTCGTAATCCATAGTTTTGGTGCGTACAACATCATAATTAACATTGATAAAATAGCGAAAGAACGCACCCAATTTAATTTTTGTTTGTCTGTAAGTTGTGTGATCATTTTTTTGTGTTTTTATTGTCATTTCAAGGAAGAATATCGAACCTGAATGGTGGCGACAGCATACTCTTTTAATGCTTACTTCGAATTGTGAGATAACTCTTACTTCGAATTATGAGATTGCCACGTCGTTCCTCCTCGCAATGACATATATTTTAATACACCAATTTCTCTTTTAAATATTTTGCAGTAAGCGATTTTTTATCTCTTGCCAATGCTTCTGGTGTTCCTTGAAAAATTAAATTCCCTCCGTTTTTACCGCCTTCTAATCCTAAATCGATAATATAATCGGCACATTTTATGAGTTCTATATTGTGTTCAATCACTACGATTGAATGCCCTTTTTCTAGCAACGCATCAAAGGAAGCGAGTAGTTTTTTAATATCATGAAAATGCAATCCTGTTGTAGGTTCATCAAAAATAAATAAAGTTTTGTTTTTGGTGGTTCCTTTTACTAAAAACGATGCTAATTTTATCCGTTGTGCTTCTCCGCCAGAAAGGGTAGAAGATGATTGCCCTAACTGCACATATCCTAAACCAACATCTTGCAAAGGTTTTAGTTTGTTGGCTATTTTTGTTTGTTCATATTCGGTAAAAAATGCCACAGCATCATCAATTGTAAAATTCAAAATATCATCGATAGATTTTTTACCGTATTTTACTTCTAAAACTTCTTTTTTAAATCGTTTTCCTTGGCACACATCGCATTGTAAATGTACATCTGCCATAAATTGCATTTCAATAGTTACAACGCCTTCGCCTTTACAAACCTCACAACGACCGCCTTCTACATTAAACGAAAAATGTTTGGGTTTGTAGTTTCTAATTTTCGATAATTTTTGATGAGCATACAAGGCTCTAATATCATCATACGCTTTGATATATGTTACAGGATTTGAGCGAGATGAACGCCCAATAGGGTTTTGATCGATAAATTCTACATGTTGTATTTTATCAAAATCGCCTTTACTATCGGTATGTTGCCCTATTTTTTCTCCGTAACCATGTAGTTTTTTTTGTAAAATAGGATAGAGTATGTTTTTAACCAATGTGCTTTTTCCGCTTCCAGAAACTCCCGTTATTACCGTTAAACAATGTAGCGGAAAAGTGACATCAATATTTTTTAAATTGTGTGCTCTTGCGCCAATAATTTGGATGTTGTTTTTTGTATTTCTTCGTTGTGTAGGAACTTCTATTTGTAATTGTTCATTTAAATATTTTGCAGTTAAAGAATCTGATTGTAAAATATCTTGATAGGTTCCTTCGGCAACAATGTGCCCGCCATAAGTGCCTGCTTCTGGACCAATATCGATGATATAATCGGCTTCTTTCATAATATCTTCATCGTGCTCTACAACAATTACGGTGTTGCCCAAATTGCGTAAATGTTTTAAAACGCCAATAAGTTTTTCGGTGTCTTTTGGGTGCAAGCCAATACTCGGTTCATCTAAAATATACATCGATCCAACCAAACTGCTACCCAATGAAGTGGCTAAGTTAATTCGCTGACTTTCGCCACCAGAAAGCGTGTTCGATGTTCTGTTTAAAGTAAGGTAATTGAGCCCAACATCATTTAGAAACTGCAATCTGGTTCTGATTTCTGTCAATAATCTTTTTCCTATTTTTTGTTGATGCGTAGTGAGTTGTAATTGATTAAAAAAGGCAATCAATTCATCTAAAGGAAGTGCAACCAAGTGCGAAATGGTGGTATTTCCTACTTTTACATAATCGGCTTCTTTTCGTAAACGTTTTCCGTTACAATCGGTACATTTTGTTTTTCCTCGATAGCGAGAAAGCATCACTCTATTCTGAATTTTATAGCTTTTGGCTTCTAATTTGTTAAATAAATGATGAATGCCGTCAAACAATTCGGTTCCGTTCCAAACCAATTGTTGTTGCTCTTCGGTGAGTTCAAACCAAGGTTTGTGTATTGGAATGTCAAATTTATACGCGTTGTTAATTAAATCGTTTTTATAACTTTTAAAGCTATCAGTTTTAAACGGAAAAACAGCATCATTAAAAATAGACAATCCTGTATTTGGAATTACCAAATTTTTGTCAATACCAATAACGTTTCCGTAGCCTTCGCAAGTAGGACACGCTCCATACGGATTGTTAAAACTAAATAAATGAGTGTTGGGTTCTAAAAAAGTGATGCCATCTAACTCAAATTTATTGCTGAAATTTGTAATTTCTTTGGTCGCTAAATTTTCGATGCTACACACTCCTTTTCCTTCAAAAAAAGCAGTTTGTACAGCATCTGCTAATCGATTGTAAAAATCTTCATCGTTTTTAGTGATAATTCTATCAACCACTAAATTAAATGTATTTCCAGTAAAATCATCCACAGGAAAATCGTCAATTCTATAAATATTTTTTTTATAATGTAAACGGGCATATCCTTGTTGTGCTAAAACTTGTAAAACCGTTTTCAAATCTCTGTTTTTATCAATAATAATAGGAGCGAGGAGGAGTAGTTTTACACCGTCATTTATATTTTTGATGAAATTCATCACATCAGAAACCGTTTGTTTTTTTACTTCTTTACCAGAAATTGGAGAAATAGTAGTGCCAATTCTTGCAAATAATAATTTTATATAATCGTAAATTTCTGTTGATGTGCCAACAGTAGAACGCGGATTTGTAGAGTTTACTTTCTGCTCGATAGCAATAGCAGGTGCAATACCTTTGATATAATCTACTTTTGGTTTGTGTAATTTCCCTAAAAATTGACGGGCATAAGATGATAAACTCTCTACATAGCGTCTTTGACCTTCGGCATACAAGGTGTCAAAAGCTAAAGAAGATTTTCCAGAACCCGATAATCCTGTAATAACCACTAGTTTATTTCTAGGAATAACCACATCAATATCTTTTAAATTATGCAGTTTTGCTCCTTTAATAATGATGTTTTCCTTCGAATTTACAGTACTTAAATCTAGCTTCATAAATAATAAAAAATAAGCCTTAAAATTACTATTTTTAAGACGAATAAAAGACTTAATTTTAATAAAATTCATAAGAATATTTGTTGATTTAAAAAAAATGTATGATATTTGGAGTTCTTAAACTAATAAAATTAAGCATATAGGATAAAATTACTTTAAATCGTTTTATTAAAAAAACCTAACTAAAAAGCAACTTCGCTTTTTTTAAAGTAATTTATGATGCAGAAAAATTTAACTCCAGACAGTACCTTAATTAGTGATTATATAAAAGGAAACGAGCGTAGTCTTGAAATTTTAATTAAAAGACATCAACAGCGTTTGTACAGCTTTATTTATAGTAAAATTCAAAATAGAGATTTAACAGAAGATGTTTTTCAAGATACTTTTATTAAAGTAATTAGAACTTTAAAAAAGGGGAAATATAACGAAGAAGGGAAATTTTTACCTTGGGTAATGCGTATTTCGCATAATTTGGTGATTGATCATTTTAGAAAATCGAACAGAATGCCCACGTTTAAAAATACAGACGAATTTGATATTTTTTCGGTACTAAGTGATGGTAGTTTAAATGCCGAAAGTAAAATAATTAAAGAGCAAATACTTGCTGATGTAAGAGAATTGGTAGAAGAGTTGCCAATTGAACAAAAAGAAGTGTTGAAAATGCGTATGTATAACGATATGAGTTTTAATGAAATATCAGAAAATACAGGCGTAAGTATTAATACAGCACTAGGAAGAATGCGTTATGCATTGATAAATTTACGTAAGATTATTGAAGAGCATAAAATTATTTTAACAAATTAACAATAAAAGAAAAGGTGTTGCGTTATTAGGTTAATAATCAGAATAAAACAATCTATATGATGCAACTTTACTATCGAAAGTCATCCAGTTTTAGGATGCAACCCAAAAAAGAAACAATTCAATTTTTGTTAGACTTTTCAAAATCATTAAAAGTCATAAAAACCAAATCAAACGATGTTATTGAATTAAATTTGAATTAAGAGAGGGAAAATTCTCAACGATGACTGTTCGTTGAGGATTTTTTTTGTCTCATTGCTATTTAGCGTATCATGCCTATCGGCAGACAGGGTCGAAGTTTGTTTTGGTAACTGAGCGTAGTCGAAGTTACTTTTTATAATACGCATCAATCACAGATTTTCTACCAATTGTTTTGGTGATGATATCTTTTTCTAAATTCCAACCACGAGCAGGCGAGTATTCTCGTCCGTAGTAAATAATTTGCAAGTGCAGTTTGTTCCATAGTTTTTTATCAAACAATCTTTTCGCATCTTTTTCGGTTTGTACTACGTTTTTTCCGTTGGTTAAATTCCACCGATACATCAATCTATGAATATGAGTATCTACAGGAAAAGCAGGGACACCAAAGGCTTGAGACATCACAACACTTGCTGTTTTGTGTCCTACAGCGGGTAATTCTTCTAAATATTCAAAACTTTGAGGTACTTTTCCGTTGTGTTTGTCAATTAAAATATGCGACAAACCGTAAATTCCTTTTGATTTCATAGGGCTTAAGCCCACGGGTTTTATGATTTCTCTAATTTCATCAACAGATAATTTTATCATATCATAAGGATTATCGGCTTTAGCGAAAAGCAACGGAGTGATCGTATTTACACGAGCATCGGTACTTTGAGCTGATAATAAAACCGCAATTAATAAGGTGTACGGGTCTTTATGATGAAGAGGAATTGGCGTTTTGGGATAGAGTTTTTCTAAAGTATCTACTACAAATTTAACTTTTGTGGCTTTGTTCATTTCTTTTTTTATAAAAAACAAAGGTACAAAGTTGGAAAGTAATTTTAGGAATTCATTTTAAGACTTCGTAACTTGCCTACTTTAGTAACTTTTAAATAAAAAAGAATGACCACATTAAAAATTGGCGATAAAGCACCAGATTTTGAAGCAAAAGATCATCTAGGAAACACGATAAAATTGACCGATTATTCAGGTAAAAAACTGGTATTGTTTTTTTATCCGAAGGCAAGCACACCAGGTTGTACAATGGAAGCATGTAATTTACGTGACAATTATCAAACTTTTTTAGCCAAAGGATATGATGTGTTGGGTGTAAGTGCAGATAGTGCTAAAAGACAACAAAATTGGATTAACAAATACAATTTACCTTTTCCGTTATTGGCAGATGAAGATAAAATCGTAATCAATGCTTTTGGTATTTGGGGACCTAAAAAATTTATGGGACGTACTTATGATGGGATTCACAGAACTACTTTTGTAATTGATGAAAAGGGTATTATTGAAGATGTTATTGCCAAAGTAAAAACGAAAGCACATACGGCACAAATATTAACATAGAATGCTTGTTGGATTTCAAAGAATCTCTTTCAAATATAAAATGGTCAGCGCAATATGATACTGAATTATATGAACATAATTTTCGAATTGGAAAAAATGGATTATTGTGTTGTCTTTGGATGCAATAGGATTATGTTAAATAGAATCTCGATGTTAAACTCGGCCTCATAAAATTTTGGTAAAACAATAGGAGAAATGAGCGTCTATATTTTAGGGGTTTAGTAATACACAATCTTATAAGTTCTATTTAACATAATACTTCAAAATAATCTTAACGAGTTACAATCTTTCCTAAAATATAGCGATTGAGCCGTTAATTGTTTCCAAAATTATATGCAGCCTTGAATTCCCGCCTGCCACATTATTTTGAAATATAAATGCGGGCAGGTTTGTTTCTTTTGTTTCAAGACAAAAGATAATGAAAGAATGAAAAGAAAGATTAATTGAAGTAATACATATAATATAGCTATCAAATAAACTCTGAACTTCATAAGCCGTATTTCTTTTAACATAATTGTTGACGATATAGACCTAAAGGCACTATATCTACAATTAT
>CAMZMA010000126.1 GCA_947311815.1 uncultured Flavobacteriaceae bacterium | reverse complement strand
ATGATGAAGAATCATTACACATGCGTCAATTATTAAAGACTCGTTTAATAGATATGGATTTATCTGTAAGAGCTTTAAACTGTTTAAAAGCTGCAGAAGTAGATACTTTAGGAGACTTAGTATCCTTTAATAAAAGCGACTTAATGAAGTTTCGTAACTTTGGTAAAAAATCATTAACTGAATTAGAAGAGTTAGTGATTAACAAAAGCCTTAACTTTGGTATGGACTTAAGCAAATACAAATTAGATAAAGATTAATTCTTTTATAATTTGCTCCTCAAAAAGGGTAGAGCAAGATAAAAGCACAAAACAAAGGTCATGAGACACGGTAAGAAATTTAACCATTTAGGAAGACAAACAGCACACAGAAAAGCAATGTTAGCAAATATGGCATGTTCATTAATTGAACACAAACGTATTAACACTACACATGCAAAAGCAAAAGCGTTACGTAAATTTGTTGAGCCTTTAATTACAAAATCTAAAGCAGATACTACACACAATAGAAGAATTGTATTTAGCAAGCTTAGAGATAAATATGCAGTTACAGAATTATTTAAAGAAATTTCTGTAAAAGTAGCAGACAGACCAGGAGGATATTTACGTATCATTCAATTAGGAAACCGTCAAGGAGATAATGCTCCTATGGCAATGGTAGAATTAGTTGATTACAACGAAATTTACAATCCAAACGGTAAAAAAGCGAAGAAAACAACACGTAGAGGTAGAAAGAAAAAAACAGCTGATGTTGCTGAAACAAAAGCTCCTGAAACTTCTGAAGAATAAAAATGATAACAACTATCATATATTTAAAAGCGATAAACATTTATGTTTATCGCTTTTTTTATATTTTTGAACCACATTTTACACAACACACTAAATGAAATATCAACAACATAAAAAAGCAGTAGTTTTATTAGCAGACGGAACTATTTTTTACGGAAAATCTATAGGGATTGAAGGAACTGCAACAGGAGAAATCTGTTTTAATACAGGTATGACAGGATATCAAGAAATATTTACAGATCCATCTTACTTTGGGCAATTAATGGTAGCAACCAATGCACACATAGGTAATTATGGTGTAAATGATAAAGAAACAGAGTCCGAAGGAATAAAAATTGCAGGTTTAATCTGTCGTAATTTTAGCTTTACACACTCAAGAGAAGATTCTGATGGAAATCTAAAAGATTGGTTTGTAAAACACAATACAGTGGCTATTTCTGATGTAGATACCAGAGCATTGGTTACTTATATTAGAGAAAACGGAGCAATGAACGCTATCATTTCTACAAAAATTGATGATATTCAATCGCTAAAAAATCAACTTTCTAAGGTACCAAGTATGGAAGGTTTAGAATTAGCATCAGCAGTTTCTACCAAAGAACCTTATTTTGTAGGCGATGAAAATGCCACGTATAAAATTGCTGCTTTAGATATCGGAATCAAGAAAAACATCCTTAGAAATTTAGCCAAAAGAGACTGTTATATAAAAGTATATCCATACAATGCTACTTTTGATGATTTAGCTTCTTGGAACCCTGATGGGTATTTTATTTCTAACGGTCCTGGAGACCCAGAACCTTTACATGAAGCACAACAAGTTGCCAAAGGAATTATTGAAAGAGATTTACCGTTGTTTGGTATTTGTTTAGGACATCAAGTAATTGCTTTAGCCAATGGAATATCTACCTATAAAATGCACAACGGACATAGAGGGATTAATCATCCTGTAAAAAATATTATTACAGGAAAAGGAGAAATCACCTCTCAAAATCATGGATTTGCTATCAATAGAGAAGAAACGGAAGCTCATAATGACGTAGAAATCACACACCTGCATTTAAATGATGATACGGTAGCAGGAATTAGAATGAAAAATAAAAATTGTTTTTCGGTACAATATCATCCAGAAGCGAGTCCTGGGCCTCACGATTCTGAATATCTTTTTGATCAATTTATTACCAATATTAAAAATAGTAAAGTTACTGTGTAAACATTGAAAACGTTTTCGTAATTAACAATTGTAAAGGCAAATAAAACACGTTCTATTTTGTAAATTAGCAATATTAATAAGAATAGTATTTCAGTAAAAAATAAAGAATATGAGTATCATAATAAACATACATGCACGTCAAATTTTTGACTCAAGAGGAAATCCAACAGTAGAAGTAGATGTAATTACAGAAAACGGTGTTTTAGGAAGAGCAGCAGTTCCTTCAGGAGCATCAACAGGAGAACATGAAGCGGTAGAACTACGTGATGGAGGTAGTGATTTTATGGGAAAAGGAGTTTTAAAAGCTGTTAAAAATGTAAACACAACCATTGCAGAAGCACTTTTAGGAACTTCGGTTTTTGAACAAAATGCAATTGATCAACTCATGATAGATTTAGACGGAACACCTAACAAATCGGTTTTAGGAGCGAATGCTATTTTAGGTGTTTCTTTGGCTGCTGCAAAAGCTGCTGCTGCCGAATTAGGAATGCCTTTGTACAGGTATATCGGTGGTGTTTCTGCCAATACATTGCCTGTGCCCATGATGAATATTATTAACGGAGGATCTCATTCTGATGCGCCAATTGCGTTTCAAGAATTTATGGTAATGCCTGTAAAAGCCAACAACTTTTCGCATGCACTACAAATGGGAACTGAAATTTTTCATAACTTAAAAAAAGTATTGCACAATAGAGGTTTAAGTACTGCTGTTGGAGACGAAGGTGGTTTTGCACCAACCTTAAACGGAACAGAAGACGCACTTGAAACCATTGCTTTGGCAGTTAAAAATGCAGGTTATACCTTAGGCGATGATGTAATGATTGCGTTAGATTGTGCTGCTGCCGAGTTTTATGTGGATGGAAAATACGATTATACCAAGTTTGAAGGCGAAAAAGGAAAAATTAGAACCAGCAAAGAACAAGCCGATTATTTGGCTGAATTAGCTGCTAAATATCCTATTATTTCTATTGAAGACGGGATGGATGAAAATGATTGGGATGGATGGAAATATTTAACCGAAAAAATTGGTGATAAAATTCAATTGGTGGGTGATGATTTGTATGTAACCAATGTAGAGCGTTTATCAAAAGGAATAAAAAACGGAATAGCAAATTCTATTTTAATAAAAGTAAATCAGATTGGTACACTAACAGAAACGATTGCCGCTGTAAATATGGCACACAATGCAGGCTATACATCGGTAATGAGTCATCGTTCTGGAGAAACCGAAGACAATACTATTGCAGATTTAGCAGTGGCATTAAATTGTGGACAAATAAAAACAGGTTCGGCTTCACGTTCAGATAGAATGGCAAAATACAATCAATTATTACGTATTGAAGAAGAACTAGGTGATGTTGCGTATTTTCCAAAAGAAAACGCGTTTAAAGTGAAGAAATAGTTTTTTTATAAAATGACTTCATCATATTAAAATTAAGAAATATCCCAAGTAAATTTACTTGGGATTTTTGTTTCAGGGTTTTGAACGTAATGATATTTTATAATCAAAAAACACTTTTGAAAGTGATTAAATGTTAGTTTTAAACACAAAAAAAACGCTTTATTTAAGGCGTTTTTTTTGTGTTTAAGGTATTCTTTTTGATTAGAATCCTAACTTAGCTTTTACCGCATCGTATAAGTCTTCTCCTTTGTCAAATACAATAAGTCCTTTACCTGCAGATGCATCTAAAACGTATGCAATTCCTTTGGCTGCAGCAACATCTTTAATGGCTTTTTGAGCTTTTTCTAAAATTGGAGTTAATCTTTCTTGCTGTCTTTTTTGCATGTCTTGGTAAGCTGCTTGTTCTGCTTGACCAATTCTTGCCTTGTCTTGTTGCACTTCTTGAGCTCTTTTCTCATTTACAGATTGAGTTTGAGTAGCTTGTTCTGCAGCAAATTTTTTATACTTTGCTTCTAGTTTTT
Organism: uncultured Flavobacteriaceae bacterium; assembly: GCA_947311815.1. GTDB lineage: Bacteria > Bacteroidota > Bacteroidia > Flavobacteriales > Flavobacteriaceae > Polaribacter. The sequence goes on along the minus strand of CAMZMA010000126.1, from coordinate 4,131 downwards.
TTGCCATTCCTTCAATTTCGTCTTTATATGTTTTTTGAAGTTTTTCCATTTCAGCTTTTAAAGCTTTGGTTTGTGGCATATTGGCAACTAATTTTTCAGCATTAATATGAGCTATTTTTTGAGCATTTGAAACTCCTGCAAATCCTAATGTAAAAATGGCAATTAATATGATAGCCTTTAAATTTTTCATTCTTGTTGTTTTAATTTAATTATTATTCTTGTTTTTCTTTTGATTTTCTCTTTTCTTTTTAAGAGCTTCTTTTTTTTCTCTTAAAATTCGTCTTTTTTCTTCTTGTTTTTTTAATCTTGCTTTTCTTTTTTCTTCAACTGCTTTTTTTTGTGCTAATTTCTTAGCATTTCTTTTTGCAATATTTTCTTTTTCTTTTGCTGTTAGTTCTTTTTTAGGAGCAGATTTTTTCTTCTTTCTTTCATTAATTTTTCTGCTTCGTCCTATAGATGTTAAAACAAGGTTGCTAATATCGTACTTTTTATTGGAATATAGCATAACCAAATCGCTAGATTTATCAAAAACAAAATCGTATTTTTTTCTAGCCGCAATTTTTTGTATGGCATTATAAACTTGGTCTTGTACAGGCTTTACTAGTTGTTTTCGCAATAAATACATATCGCCTTTTGGTCCAAAATATAACGATTCTAACCTGCGTAATTCAGCTTGTTTTAATGTTATTTCTTCTTCTTTTTCTTCAATTAAATCTTTGGTTAAAATAGCTTTTTCACTCGCCAAATCAGTTTTTAGAACTTCTATATGACGCGCTTGTTTGTCTAATTTCTGTTTCCATTTTTGCACTTTTGCATCCAAAGTATTTTGTGCTGTTAAATATTCTGGCACATTTTCTAAGATATATGCCATATCTATAAAAGCAATTCTTTGAGAGCGTTGTGCAGGTAAAGAAATTACAGTAAGTAAAAGAACGATTGTAAAAAATATATTTTTCATTTGTATAATGTATTTAGAAAAAACCGTGCCAAAAAAACGGTATTTTACAAATATACTGTTTTCTTAGAACTGTCTTCCGATGATAAAATGTGTTTGCCAACCAGATTTCACAGTCTGTCCAGGTAATGGATCAAACCCATGAGCGAAATCTATTCCCAACAATCCGAATGCTGGCATAAAAATTCGTATCCCTAATCCCGCTGACCTTTTTAATTCAAACGGATTAAATTGACTAAAAGTATCATAAGAATTACCTGCTTCTAAAAAACCTAAGGTATAGATTGATGCAGAAGGAGCATCGGTAATTGAATAACGTAGCTCTAATTGAAATTTATTGTACATGGTACCTCCATCAATAGACGATAAACGACTGTTTTCATAACCTCTAAGTCCAATAGTTTCTCGTCCATCTAATTGAAAAGCAGATATACCATCGCCTCCAACAAAATAACGTTCAAAAGGAGAGTTTCCTACTTTACTATTGTAATAGCTTAAGAAACCAAGTTCTGCATTGGTCATCATAACTAGTTTTTGAGTAAAAGCAGTGTACCATTTTCCTTTAAATGTTAATTTGTAATACTCTAACCATTTGTATTTTTCTGCGGTATCTAAATTTGAATAATCTTTTCCGTTTAATAAAGAATAGGGTATTGTTAATTTTGCTGCTACAGAAAATTCTGATCCTCTTGTAGGGAAAATTAAACTAGGTCCAGAAGAGTTTCTGCTTAGACTAATGTTATATGCTAAATTATTTAATGTACCGTTACTTAAAACATCATTACCAACTCTAAATCCGTAATTATTTAAATTAAAACTTTGATAGCTTAAAGATTGTGATAATTGAAAAAAGTCATCGGGCCATTTTAAACGTTGTCCTAAGCCAAGAGTAACCCCAATAATACCTAAACTTCTGCTTTTATCTACTCTAAATGTTTGTGGGTCTAATTGAAATTGATTTGAAGAGTACACAGAAAAAGATAAAGATTTTGGTTTTTTTCCTCCTAACCAAGGCTCTGAGAAAGAAAAACTATAGGTATTGTAAGTTCTACTTGACTGTAAACGTAAAGATAATTTTTGTCCGTCTCCTGTTGGTAAAGGTTTATAGGCTTCTTTGTTAAAAATGTCTTTAATAGAAAAGTTATTAAATGATAATCCTAAGGTACCAATAAAAGATCCGCCACCATAACCTCCTTGAAGTTCTATTTGACTTCCTCCTTTTTCGATCACAGAAAACTCAATATCGGTTGTTTTATTTTGATAATCTGGTTTTACATCTGGCGTTACATTATTATCAAAAAATCCTAATTGACCAATTTCTCTAATGGATCTAATGATAGATTGTCTGCTAAATAAATCGCCTGGTTTTACACGTAGTTCTCTAAAAATTACATGATCGTTTGTTTTGTCATTACCAACAACGGTTACTTTTTTAATAGTTGCTTTTTCGTCTTCTCTAATTCTAATTTCTACGGTAATAGAATCGTTAGCAACTTTGGTTTCTACGGCATTTACTGATGAGAATAAAAATCCGTTATTTTGATACAATGTTTGTATGTCTTCAGAGTTTGGTGTTCCGTCTCCGTTTACACGTTCTTTTAAAACGGTACCATTATAAACATCGCCTTTTTCTATTCGTAAGATTCTTTGTAAATGCTGATCGGTGTATTCTTTGTTTCCTACAAATAAAATATCAGCAAAACGATATTGTCTTCCTTCTTCGATTTCTATTTCAAGGTTGATGGTGTTGTCATCATTCCAAGTTAATTTATCGCTTAAAATACGTGCATCTCTATATCCTAAACGGCTATATTTTTCTAAGATGCTTTCTAAATCTTCTTTGTATTTATCATCAATATATTTAGAGCTTTTCCAGAAACGTCCTAAAAATTTACGTTTGGTATTTTTCATCGCTTTTCTAAGTTTGCTGTCAGATAAAGCGTTGTTTCCTGTAAATTTAATGGTTTTAATTTTGATTCTTTGCCCCTTATCGATATGAATATTCATATCAACAGTATTAATGTCTGAGGTGTCTTTTTGAGTATTTAACGTTACTTTGGTCTTTAAAAAACCTTTATCGGTGTATTTCTTTTTAAAGTAGTTTTTGGTGGTTACAATAAGGTTGTCTGTAACCATAGCGCCTTGTTTTAATTCGGCATCTTTTTGTAGTTCTTTGGCTTTCGCTTTTTTTATCCCTGTTATTTTAATATGGTTTAGTTGTGGTAATTCTTTTACATCAAATTGTAAATAAACGGTTTCTCCGTCAACTTTAGAAAGATACACATCTACTTCGCTAAATTGTTTGCTTTCATACAATTTTTTGATAGCACTTGTTAGTTTGTCTCCAGGTAGTTTTATTACTTGACCCGTTTTTAAACCTGTAAATACTTTTACGGTGGTTTCTTTAAATTTTTGTAAACCAGTTACTGTAATTCCGCCAAGTATATAGTCTTTCCCTTTTTCAAAAGAAACAGGCCCCGTTGGTTTTATTAAAATGGTGTCTTTTTTTACAGTAATAATACTGTCTTTTGTTTGTGCACTTGCTTGAAGTGTTTGAAACAATAAAATAATAACTGTAAATACTGATGCAGAGTATGTATAAAATTTACTCTGTAATTTGTTCGCTTGTTTTTCCAAATCGTCTTTCTCTATTCTGATATTCTATAATTGCATCAAAAAAATGCGCTCTTCTAAAATCTGGCCAAAGTATATTTGTAAAATACAATTCGGCATATGCCATTTGCCATAATAAGAAATTACTGATGCGTTTTTCTCCGCTTGTTCTTATCATTAAATCAACATCCGGCAAATTAAATGTATATAAATGGTTATTTATAATTTTTTCGTCAATTTCTTCTATTAAAAGCTCTTTATTAACAACTTTTTTAGATATGTTTTTGATTGTGTTAACAATTTCTTCTCTAGAACCGTAACTTAACGCTAATGTTGCTCATAAATGGATATGCCTTTTGGTTTTGAGATTTACATGTCATTTACTTTGGCAACATAATTAAGTAATTGGAATTAAGGATAAGCGGATCTTATCTTTTGCCCCTTTTCTAAGAGGGAAAAGCTTCTTCTTTTTTTATCTATTTTGTATATACTTTCCTCTAAAAACTATCTTGAATTGATAACTCCTCCCCCTCCTTTCTTTATCTCTCATTCTCTCTCTCTCT
>CAMZMA010000125.1 GCA_947311815.1 uncultured Flavobacteriaceae bacterium | reverse complement strand
ATTTGGCAAGTAAAATTAAATTATTTGAAAAAATTAAACTATTAATTATAAAAAAAACCTCGCAATTGCGAGGTTTTTTTTATAATTAATAGTTTAATTTTTTCAAATAATTTAATTTTACTTGCCAAATATCTAAGTCTTCTTTAAATTTATCTATTTGATTTCTAACATTTTGAACTAACGGATTATCTGCCGTTGCGTTTGATATAAAACTTAAATTGTTTTCTAACTGCTGCATTTCTCTAACTGTTTCGTCTATTTTTTTACGTAAAAACAGTTGCTCTGAATCTATTTTTCGGTAGTCTTTCTGAGCTAAAGCACTATCAATAACATTTCTGAATTTTAACAGGGCAATTTCTTCTTTACTTAAAGATAATTGTTCTAACATTTTATCTATCTGCTTGTTAAACTTCCCTTCTAAATGACGTACATTTCTAGGAGTCTGTCCTAAACCTTGCCAATTAGAAATAAATTCTTTAATGTTTTCTAAAGTAGCGTTTTCAACAGTTTTTAAAGATGTTAAAAATTCTTTTTTAGCATCTATAATGTCTTGTTGCTCTTTACTAATAGCGTTTTTATTTTCATGTAATCTATCAAAATAATGATTACACGCTCCTTTAAAACGGTTCCAAATATCATCAGAAAATTTACGTGGTACATGCCCAATTTTTTTCCAATCTGCTTGCACTTTTTTCATCGCATTGGTTGCCATTTCAAAATCATCACTATCTTTTAAAGATTCTGCAAACGCAATCAGTTCTAATTTCTTTTTTAAATTGGTTTGCTGCTCTCCTTTTTGACTTTTATAAAATGTATTTTTAGCTTGATTAAAGTTTTTTGTAGCATTTTTAAATTTTTGCCAAACTTCTTCACTTTTAGAATATGGCAACTTACCTGCTTTAAAGTATTGCTGTCTTAACTCTTCAATAGCTTTGATGCTTTTTTGCCAATCGCTTCTTGTCTTATTATTAGATGTATCAAAATCTTCAATTTTTTGAACCACAATTAACTTAGCTTCTATAATCTCCTGAAATTTAGACTTTAAAGCTCTAAAATAATCATGTCTTCTATCGTGAATTTTCTTTGTTGCAGCACTAAATTTTTGCCAAATTTCTTCACGCATTTCTCTAGCTACAGGCCCAATATCTTCTTTCCACAATTTATGTAATTCTTGTAGTTCTTTAAAGGCTACATTTACATCTTCATGGGTAGAAAGTGCTTCTGCTTTTTCTACAATTTTTATTTTTTCTTCTAAATTGTGCTTAAAATCTAATTCTCTAAAATCATTACTTAAATGCAATAAATCGTAAAAACGCTCTACATGATGATGATAGGTTTTCCAAGTATCATTATATCTTGTTTTAGAAACAGGCCCAATTGCGCGCCATTTATCTTGCAACTCTCTAAAACTTTTGTACATCGTTTTAGCATCTGCATCAGCAATTAATTCTTTTAATTCAGTAATTACTTGTAAACGTTTCTCTAAATTTTCTGATAATTGCTTTTCTAAATCTTTGTAATGCGCGTCTCTTTTTTGTTTGTATTCTGATAATAACTTATTATAAGATTGTTTTACAGGACTTGAAAACTGAAAGTCGATTGAATTACCTCCATCTGCTAAAAAGGCTTCTTTTTTTTCGGCTAACAAAGCTCCAAATTTCTGATTAAAAGCACTTTTAATTCCTTCAACTTGCTTTTTTATTCGCTGTACAGGATTATTTTTAAGTAACTTTTCTAATTCAACAACCAAGTTATCTAAATCTAATGCCCCGTAATCTACCTCTGGAGTTTCTGGTTTTTCTTCAGGTTTTTCTGCTTCTTCTGCAACCTCTTTTTCTACAGCTTCTACAGCTTCATCCGTTTCATCTGCTTCATTTTTAGCATTTTCTACGTTTGCATCTTCAGTAGTTTCTACTACTTCTTTGATGGTTTCTTTAGTAATTTCTGATTGCTTTTCTACTCCTGATGTTTCAAGGTTTTCATTATTATCTAACATATCTACAATGTTTAAGGTTCCTATTTTTAAGTCGTTAAAGATAGTGATGTATTACAAATACTACAAAAAAAGTTTTGACTACTAAGAGTTCCAAATTCTCCAAGCTTTTTCTGCTTGTAGTGTTAACATTTCTAATCCGTTTTTTATAGTTGCTCCTCTTTTTTTTCCTTCGGATAAAAAGCTGGTTTCAAACGGATTGTAAATCAAGTCATATAACAAATGTTTTTCTGTTATATATTGATACGGAATTTGTGGAGATTCATCAATATTAGGATGCGTCCCAATCGGTGTGCAATTGATGATTATTGTGTGCTTTTTTATGACTTTTTCAGAAAGATCTTTGTAAGAAATAGTTTTCTTATCCTTCGGATTTCTAGAGACAAGTTTGAATTTAATACCTAACTTCTTTAGTGCAAAGGCAACCGCTTTTGATGCACCTCCAGTTCCTAAAATCAATGCGCATTTATGGTGCTTCTTTAATAAAGGCTCTAGCGATTTTTTAAATCCGTAATAATCTGTATTAAACCCTTTTAACTTTCTTTTTTTGGTGATTTTAATCGTATTTACTGCACCAATTTTTTGTGCTTTTTTATCAATTTTATCTAAAAAAGGAAAGACTGCTAATTTATACGGAATGGTTACATTCATCCCTTTTAAATGTTGCTGATGTTTTGCAATGATTGACAGAAAATCATCAATCGTTGGAATATCAAAATTTACATATTCAGTATTTTTGATGTGTTCTTTTTTAAACTTATCGGCAAAATACGTTCGAGAAAAAGAATACGAAATATTCTTTCCTAACAAACCAAATAATTGTTTATTTTTTTCTTCCTCTTCCATAAAAATCAATGACTAAAATTAAAGCGATGCCTAAGAAAATCCACAAAATAGCAAACCAAGTTTCTGAGAGCGAAAAATTGGGCATAAAACGTTGGTAGTTTTCTACAATTTTATTTCCTTTTTTATCAAACAAAAAAGTACCATTATTTACTACAAATATTTTTTCTTTCCAAGGCCAAACAATTCCTAACGAACCTGTAATAAAACCGATTATTACCGCAGTAACAATTTGATGCCAACGTTTTAACACATAGCCTAAAACATGAGATATCGATACCAATCCGAAGGCTGAACCTGCCGTAAAAACACCCATTATTTTTAAATATCGTATTTTAATGGGGTCTTTTAAAGCTTCAAAATTACCCGAAAAAGCATTCTTCACAATTTCAAATAGCACATTTACAGAATCTACCAACAACAATACGTAATTGCCTAATAAAATTAAAATAAAGGATCCTGACAAACCTGGTAAAGTCATACCAGAAACACCTATAATTCCGCAAAAAAACACAAACCAAAGATTATCGTTTTCTTTAGCAGGCGTTAATAAACTGATTCCGATACCTACAGAAACACCAATAATTAATGACACAATATTTTTAAAATTCCAGTCGCCAAAATCTTTAGAAATATAATAAATAGAACCGATAATCATTCCGAAAAACCAACTCCATACATAGAGTTCGTAATTTTTTAAAAAATAATCTAACACTAACGAAATGCTAAAGTAACTAAACATGCTACCAAACATAACAAGTGTTAAAAATTGCCCGTTTACGTAGTTGTAAAAACTTTTAAACCGACCGCTAAAAAGTAGTTTAAATGCTTTTAAATTTACTTTTCTAAATGAGTAAATTAGCTCCTCGTAAAACCCTAAGACAAACGAAACTGTACCGCCAGAAACTCCAGGGACTTTATTAGCAGCTCCCATGGCTAATCCTTTTAAGAATAGCGTAATTTTTTGAATAAAAGTACTTTTTTGTTGCATTTATTCGTTTTTTACGGCGAGTTTTTCTAAGATTAAAATCAATGCAAAACCTAAGACTGCTAACAAAATAGCAACTAGTAATTGGCTGTCACCATCAAAAGAAAATGGCGAAATACTTTCTTGATTAAACGGTACTTTTATTCCGTGAGAATTGGTACGCCATGTTAAGGTTTCTTTCCAAGGCCAAATTTTGTTTAAAGACCCAATAACAAACCCTGTTAAGGCAGCTAAGGTGTTGTTTTTATGATGAGCAAACAACCATTTTAACACTTTAGAAAAACTTAACAACCCTACAACAGCACCTGCCAAAAAAGCAATAATTGTCGTAAAATTACGGTTATTTACAGCATCTAATACTGGTTTATAAGCACCTAATAATACCAAAATAAAAGACCCTGAAATTCCTGGTAAAATCATTGCACAAATAGCTATTGCACCTGCTAAAAAGATAAATAATGAGGAGGAATTCTCTGTAACCATCGGATTTAATGTTGTAATAAAATAAGCAATAATTGCTCCGATAATCAATGCTAAAATAGTTCCTAAATTCCAATTAGATATTTGTTTACCAATATAAATGATGCTTGCTAACACCAATCCGAAGAAAAAAGACCACAACAAAATAGGTTCATTCTCTAACAACCATTTTATCACTTTTGCCAAAGAAACAATGCTGATAAAAATACCTGTAAATAATGCTAGTAAAAACAGACCATTTAATTGTTTCCAAGCTGCTTTTAATCCGTCTTTTTGCAGTGTTTTTAGTAAACTCAAATTCACATTACTAATTGAGCTTAATAATTCTTCATAAATACCAGAAATAAATGCAATTGTACCTCCTGAAACTCCGGGAACTACATCGGCAGCACCCATTGCCATTCCTTTTAAACCAATAACTACAAAGTCTTTTACTGTTCTGCTCATTTTTTTTCTTATTTTTAGTAAAAACGAAGATACAGGAAATTAGGATATTAATATTCATCGATTTTAAAAACTTTATTTAGTCTTTATATCGTAAGAAAAACCAAACCTACTCGGTAGCTTTCTTAAAATTAGCAATTATTTTTTGAATATTAGCATCCTCGAAAACAGTAGGAAACAATTCTTTTAAAACAGTGTGGTATTCAACATCTATTGCCAATCCGTTTTTAAAGTGAATAAAGCTAAATTCTTTATTGTCTAAAACGTAAAACAATCCGCACAATCTATATTCAATTTCGGCAAACTGACGGTAGGTTTTCTTCGCTTTTACCAATACAGAAAGTGCATCGTTAAAATCGCCTAAAAACACCAAAACATCTGCCAAACCAATGTAAATTTCAATAGCTACATCGTTTAAATGAATGCATCTATGAAATGCTCTTACGGCTTCTTCAAAAAAATCTAATTGCAAATTTATATCGGCATATTTACGCCAATACAATGCATTATTTTCATCAATTTGTATGGCTTTTCCTATATAAAATAAAGCTTTTTGATAATCTTTTTCGTTGTAATATGCATTGGTTAGTAAAATCCATCCTTTGTCTAATAAAGGATCTTCGTGTACCGCTTTTTTATAATATTTTATGGCTGTTACTGGTTCATTTAATTGACTATAACATTCGCCAATTCTAATATATGAAAAGGCTGTTGGATCATCTAATTCAATGGTATATAAATAATTTTCTATAGCTTCTTGGTAACGTTCTAACTTTTCTAAAGTTTTTGCTTTTTCTAAATATCCACCAATAAAAAACTCATCAATCAACACCGAATAATCAAAAGATGTTAGCGCTTTTTTATACTTTTTTAAGGTAAAATATTGTCTTCCTAATTGATGCCACGCCACCTCGCAATACGGATTTTGATCTATATAAGAATTTAAGTATTTTATAGCGCCTTCAGCATCATTATCCATATCAAAACAATAAATCAAATTGTACAGTGCCGAATAATCGTCAAAATCTACCTCTAAACACTTTTCAAAATTGAATCTGGCGTTTTCAAAATCATCTAAATACAAATATTCCATACCAAGCAACGACCAAACTTCTTCTGGTTCTGGCGAGAATTCTAACGCTTTATTAAAACTTTCTATGGCTTTAAAATGTGCTCCTTTTTTAGAGAAAATGATGCCTTTTTGTAAAAAAATCACATCATTTGTAGGTTCAATCAAAGCTAGTTCTTGAATTAAGGCTAACGCATCATTAAATTTATCGGCAATAATAAGCAAATCAACATTAAAAAGCATCAACATTACAGAAGTCGGATGTTGTTCGAGCCCTAATTTTACTGCTTTTTTTGCCAAAGAATGTTTTCCGTTATCTAAATAATGTTGAATAATATCCTCAAACTCAACAGAGTCAAAGAAATAAACACTATTTGTTTTTAACATGGATTCAAATTTTGATAGAGACATAAGCTATAGATTTGAATGATATTTAAAAGTACTACCATTCTTAGCTATCTTAAAAATTTACCAAAATTGTTTTTAACAATTTAATTAACAAAATCTACCTTCATTTTTATTGATAGATTTCACCTTACTGATATTATTTTGGTTTTCTAAATATTTTATTAGCACATGACAAAAAACATTTTAACACATGTAGATTTATAAAAATCAAAAAAATAGTACTCAGACCTCACAGGTTTTATTTATCCGCCGAAGGAGAAAAACCTGTGAGGTCTCTAAAATAAAAAAAAATTAAATTTTGCCTGTACACATATTTACACTAATTTTGCAGTACTTAAAACAGTACTAATTACTGTTTTTGATAGCTTTCTTATGAGCCGAAAAATATTATTAAACTCGAAAGAGATTGAAATTATTCTTCATCGATTGGCTTGCCAGCTAATTGAAAACCACAACGATTTTTCTAATTCCGTTTTAATTGGCTTACAACCAAGAGGTAGTTTTCTTGCCAATAGATTAGCCGATTTATTAACCACAGAATACGGTATTAAACAGCTACAAAAAGGACTTTTAGACATTACTTTTTACAGAGATGATTTTAGACGAAGAGACGAACCTTTAGAAGCTACAAATACCGATATTAATTTTTTAATTGAAGGTAAAAATGTAGTCATTATAGATGATGTACTATTTTCTGGACGAAGTGTAAGAGCCGCTTTAACCGCTTTACAATCTTACGGAAGACCTGAAAATATTGAATTACTAGTGTTAATTGATAGACGTTTTAGCCGACATTTACCAATACAGCCCAATTATAAAGGAAGACAAGTAGATGCCATTAATGAAGAAAAAGTGGTAGTACATTGGAAAGAAACCCATAAAAAAGACAGTGTTTTTATAGCAAATAAATAAAATGAAACAACTAAGTGTAGCACATTTATTAGGCATAAAATACCTTATCAAAAATGATATTGATTTAATTTTTGAAACTGCCAATCATTTTAAAGAAGTAATCAATCGTCCGATTAAAAAAGTGCCTTCGCTTAGAGATATTACCATTGCCAACTTATTTTTTGAAAACAGTACACGTACCAAATTATCTTTCGAGTTGGCTGAAAAACGATTGTCTGCTGATGTAATCAACTTTTCGGCAAGCCAATCATCAGTAAAAAAAGGAGAAACCTTAATTGATACGGTAAACAACATTTTATCTATGAAAGTAGATATTGTGGTAATGCGTCATGCAAGTGTTGGTGCGGGTGTTTTTTTATCGAAACACGTAGATGCAAAAATTATTAATGCTGGCGATGGCACGCATGAACACCCTACACAAGCATTGTTAGATAGTTATTCTATCAAAGAAAAATTAGGAACTGTAAAAGGTAAAAAAATAGTTATTATTGGCGATATTTTACACTCTCGTGTGGCATTATCTAATATTTATGCCTTACAATTACAAGGTGCAAAAGTAAAAGTTTGCGGACCAACAACATTAATACCTAGATATATTACCAGTTTGGGTGTAGAAGTAGAAACCAACTTAAAAAAGGCGTTAGAATGGTGCGATGTTGCCAATGTTTTACGAGTACAACATGAGCGAATGGACATTAAATATTTTCCATCTACTAGAGAATACACACAGCTTTTTGGCATCAATCAACAGATTTTAGACAACCTTGGCAAGAAAATTGTAATTATGCATCCAGGACCGATTAATAGAGGTGTCGAAATTACCAGCGAAGTGGCAGACTCACACGATTCTATCATTTTAAATCAGGTAGAAAACGGAGTTGCCGTAAGAATGGCAGTCATCTATTTATTGGCGCAACAGATAAAAAGATAAGCATGATTATTGATAAAAAAGAAAAATATACCTTCGTATCTTCAGCAAAAGAATCGTTTGAAGAATTTTATACTGCATTTCGCAAAAACTATCCGAAATTTGCTAAAGAGCATCTACTTATACAACTTTCTGACTTTCTTAACATTACAGATGCAGAAATTTTAGTATTTTTGGATTTTAGAAATCAGCATAAAAAAAACGGCACAACATTTGTGGTAATACATACAAATGTAACGATTGACAATTTCCCTGAAGACTTTAATATTGTACCTACTTTGCTAGAGGCAGAAGATATTTTAGAAATGGAAAATATAGAACGAGCGTTAGGGTTTTAAACAAAGAAATCGTTTTAATAAAAAACAATTATGGTAAAAAAATTACTTTTTATTTCTTTTTTATTGATATCGGCAGTAGGTTTTTCACAAAAAACAATGAAAAACTTATCGGCTGCACCAAATCCGTTTGTAGCAAACACAACCATTTCTTTTGAGTCTAGCGCACATCAAAAAACAATTATTATCATACAAAACGTGCTAGGAAAAACCGTTTTTAGCAAGCAAATTACAGCTAGTAAAGGCAAAAATTCCATTCCGTTTTCTAGAAACAACTTACACGCAGGTATTTATATTTATACCATTAGAAACAGCAAAGAAACTATTTCTAAACGTTTTGTAATTCGATGAGTTTAAAACTAACTATTTTAGGTTGTCATTCTGCCACACCAAAAGTAAACGCACACCCAACATCGCAATATTTAGAAATTAACAACACACATTTTTTAATAGATTGTGGCGAAGGTACACAACGCCAAATGCGAAAATATAAGGTTGGTTTTTCTAAAATAAATCATATTTTTATTTCTCATTTACACGGCGATCATTTCTTCGGATTGATTGGATTGATCTCTACATACGGTCTGTTAAACCGAGAAAAAAAACTACATATTTACGGTCCAAAAGGCATCAAAGAAGTGACGATGCTTCAATTAAAAGTATCTAATTCTTGGACAAAATATCCATTGATTTTTCACGAATTAGCATCCGCAGAAAGCGAAACAATTTTTGAAAATGACAAAGTGATTGTAAAAACGATTCCGCTAACACACAGGGTTTATACGAACGGGTTTTTATTTACAGAAAAACATACATTACGCAAATTACACATCGAAAATATTGCTCAATACAATGAAATCGAAATTTGTGACTACCACAATATTAAAGCAGGAAAAGATGTAATTTTATCGACTGGAGAAGTTATTAAAAATGAAGAACTAACGCTACCTGCAACCAAACCAAAAAGTTATGCATTTTGTAGCGATACGCAATACAAACCAGCTATTGTGCCAATTATTAAACATGTAGATTTACTATATCATGAAGCTACTTTTTTAGAAGACAGAGCCGATTTAACCGAAAGAACCAAACATTCTACCGCAAAACAAGCCGCACAAATAGCAAAAGATGCTGAAGTTTCTCAACTCATTATCGGGCATTATTCAAGTAGATATGATAATCTTTTAAAATTTAAAGAAGAAGCTCAAGAAATTTTTAATGCTGTTGAATTGGCTGAATCAGGGAAAGTTTTTATGGTTTAAAAAGCAGTACCCGAAAAGATATAAAACCGTTTCACTATTAGATTTAAGAAAAAAGATTTGATTGCAACTATTCAAAAAATATAGACACAAATTTCTTGAATTTATTGTTTTTTCTTCGATTCTTATATCGAAATCAGGTTTAAAACCGATTATCGCCATCTAAAATATCGCCAATTCCTCCTAAAATACTCCCTTCTCCTCTACTTCCACCAGATTTTGGTGCCATCGATAAAACTCTGCCTGCTAATCTGCTAAATGGTAACGATTGTATATATACAGTTCCTGGGCCTTGAAGTGTGGCAAAGAATAAGCCTTCGCCACCAAAAACAGTATTTTTAATACCACCAACAAACTCAATATCATAATGAACATCTTTGGTAAAACCAACGATACAACCCGTATCAACTTTTAAAACTTCGCCTGCTAATAATTCTTTTTTGGCGAGTGTTCCTCCTGCATGAATAAACCCCATTCCGTCTCCTTCCATTTTTTGCATGATAAAACCTTCGCCACCAAACAAACCCCTTCCTAATTTTTTAGAAAATTCTATTCCGATAGAAACTCCTTTGGCTGCACATAAAAAAGCATCTTTTTGGCAGATAAATTTCCCTTCGAACTCCGTCAAATCAATCGGCACAATTTTTCCTGGATATGGAGCTGCAAAAGACACTTGTTTTTTACCGCTACCAATGTTGGTAAAAACCGTCATAAACAAACTCTCACCCGTTAATAAACGTTTTCCTGCCGAAAACAACTTGCCTAAAATTCCTTTTTCTTGATTAGAGCCATCGCCAAAAATAGTATCCATTTTAATCTGACTATCCATCATCATAAAACTACCCGATTCTGCCACCACTCCTTCTTGCGGATCTAATTCAATTTCTACGTATTGCATTTCTTCTCCAAAAATGCGGTAATCTATTTCGTGTGCGTTCATAATTGTTTGGTTTTACTTTTTAATTTTTTTTGAGGTCATTAGATAACAGCATACTTTTAAATGACAGATATTAACAATATCAAGTCCAAAGGAGTCGAAATCTAATTTAGATATCGAAAGTTCTCGACTCTGCTCGAAAAAGCATATTTAAAATATTCAATTTATTAGGAGTCAACAATTATTTTTTTTGACATTGCGTAATCACTAACCTTTATCATTTTTTATATTTCAAGAACTTCGCTTCAATATACATTTTTTCTATATTTTTTATTTCTTTTTCTTTAGAATTAATATTCTCTTCCATTATTTGTTTGCTATAATGCTTAAATTTTGTGACAAGAACAGCATCTGCACCAACTTCTTTACCTTTATTAATCATTAAACTTAATATTTCATTGTTTAAGCTATTGGTAAAAAAATTATACTCAAAATTTAACAAACCCATTACAGTATAATTTTGAGTAACATCTTTAATGTCATAAAATATCTCAACTTTTTGGGTTGGATCAAAATGATTTCCTATATAATTTAAAGTCGGAACACAAGAACTTAAAAAGGAGGAATATAAAAGTAAAACAACTATTTTTAAATGATTTTTCATGATTTATTTTTTAAAAAATCAACAAAAATCATACCACATAAAACGCTACCCTTTCAACTTCACGCTCCATTTGTATTCAAATTTAGAAACCGAAATTCCATCAGCATTAAACCCTTCAGAAATCATTACAATGGTTTCTCCTTCTCCAGTGGCAATTGTTTTGTTAATGGCAGCTTTAATTTTATGTCCGTCTTTACAAATAAAACGGATGCTTCCTGTTGCTTTTTTAGTAAAAGTTCCGTTCATATGGGTTACTAACATCGATATTTTTTTGCCAGAAGCAGCAATTTCTTTCATCACCAAAACGCCTGTTGTTAATTCGGATGCAATTCCTTGTACTGCCCAAAACAACGATTTAAACGGATTTTGATTTATCCATCTATGTTTTACACGTACTACTGCCTTTTCATCATCAATACTTTGTAAGCGAACTCCTGTAAAAAATGCAGATGGCATCTTAAATAATAAGAATAAATTTATTTTTTGGGGTGTAAATTTCATGTGTATCAGTAATTATTAAAAAAAGAGTAAAATTTTTTACATTAAAAAAACAACATGGTAATTATTTAGCAATCCCTTATCGTTTCTATATTTAAGCTCACAATATAGTGTTTTATTTTATCATTTTTAGTCAAATATAAATGTTAAAATTTGTTAAGTTTAGTACTATGTATTGCATAATACCTTTTAAAAGACATATATTTGCATAAGAAAGTAGTATATAAAATTACAATCATGAAAAATAACGATCAAAATACCAACGCTTTTTTAATACATGTTTCTGCATTTGCAGGGTATTTATTTCCACTTGGCAGTATTATAACTCCCCTAATATTGTGGCAAACATTAAAAGACAGAAGCACATTTTTAGATGAACAAGGTAAAGACGCTGTAAACTTTAATATTAGTTTTGGTATCTATATTTTTATTTTGAGCGCCTCATTTGTACCGTTTTTCTTTTCATCATTATTTGATATTTTTGATACTGTTGGCAATGTAGATTTTGGCAACCACAACAGTGTTAATATTTTCGGTCTTTTCGGAGTTATTTCTTTTGTTAGCATTATTTCTTTAGTAAAAGTAGTTCTTATTATTATTGCGGCATTAAAATCTAAAGAAGGAGAAGCATATCAATATCCGCTTACAATAAAATTTATAAAATAAAAAGCATGTATAAAAAATATATAAATACCATAAAACCACACTAAATGAAGATAGAAAACACCAAAGCTCAAATGCGAAAAGGAGTTTTAGAGTACTGCATTTTATCCATTTTAAAAAGTGGAGATGCCTATACTTCTGAAATACTTTCTACGCTAAAAGGAGCAGAAATGATTGTGGTTGAAGGCACCATTTATCCGTTATTAACCCGCCTTAAAAACGCAGGTTTATTAACGTACCGATGGGAAGAATCAACCTCTGGACCTCCAAGAAAATATTATGTTTTAACAGACAATGGTACATTATTTCTAAAAGAATTAGACAAAAACTGGATGAAATTAGTAAACGCAGTAAACCAAGTAACAAGTACAAAATCAACTAAAAATGAATAAGACAATTAATATAAATTTAGGCGGATTCTTTTTCCACATAGATGAAACTGCCTTTCAGAAATTAAAAAGATATTTAGATGCCGTTTCTAGATCTTTAAGCGATGACCCACAAGGTAAAAACGAAATTATTGCTGATATAGAAGCTCGTATTAGTGAATTGTTGTCAGAAAGAATTACCGATGCTCGCCAAGTAGTAAATGAAGGCGATATTGAAGAAATTATCAAAATTATGGGGCAACCAGAAGATTATGCCGAAGCTGAAGAATCTTTTGATACTGCGTACACCTATCAACACAAAAAAGCAACTTCTAAAAAATTATTTAGAGATGGCGATGATAAATTTTTAGGGGGTGTTGCATCTGGAATCGGGCATTATTTAGGAATTGATACTATTTGGATTCGTCTTGCATTTATTTTATTAGCCTTAAGCGGATTTAGTATTTTGGCGTATATTATTCTTTGGATTTTATTGCCAGAAGCTCAAACCACCGCAGAAAAATTACAGATGGAAGGCGAACCCGTAAATATTGACAATATCGAAAAAAAAATTAGAGAAGAATTTGTTTATTTTTCAGAAAAATTTAAAGACGGTGCTTCTGAATTAGGTGATAAAATTTCGAGTGCAGATTTTGAAAAAATGCGAAAAAAAACCAGCTCTGGTTTGCAGGATTTTTTAGCCGCTCTAGGTAAAATTGTTCTCGCAATATTTAAAATTGCGGGTAAATTTATCGGAGTACTATTACTTATTATTGCAGGAGCTGTATTATTTTTTTTATTTCTTAATAGTTTTTCTGTAAATCATTTTGAATTACTTTACTCAGAAAACAATTTTGTACATTACCCTCCTTTTTTCGATAATACTATACTACCAAAATGGTTATTAAGCACCTTCGTATTTCTCATAATTGGAATCCCTTTTTTAATTCTATTTGTGTTAGGGTTACGTATCATATCTTCTAGCGTTAAAAAAATTAGTAAAACCACCTCTTTAACACTTTTAGGTATTTGGATTGTTGCCATTTTAGGATTGGCATTTAACAGATTAGAATTTATCTCTAAAACTGCTTTTAATGGTACAAAGATTGAAAAAAAATCTATCAAAATATTTCCTACTGACACCCTACGTCTTAAAGTAATAAATGATGATGAATTGTTTTATCAAGATAACTTTAGAAGAAATAGAAATGCTTTAGAAGTAATTATTAATAATGAAAAAAAAGTGTATTCAAACAATATAAAAGTAAATGTAAAAGAAAGTGAAACTGAAGAAGCTTATATAAAAATCAGAAAAAAATCTAAAGGAAAAAATCGATTAAAAGCACGTTTAAATGCATCAGAAATTGATTATAAATATCAATTTAATAACAAAACACTAACTTTAAATGGATATTATTTAAGTAACTACAAAAATTTACACAAAGATGAAGAAATATACATAATAGTTTACTTACCTAAAAACACTACTATTTTCTTTGAAAACTCATCAAAAGGATTTTTATTTAGAATAGATAATACCGAAGAAATTTATGATCGTGACATGGCAAATCATCATTTTAAAATGACTGTAAAAGGCTTAGAATGTACCGATTGCATTTTAGAAGATGATAAAATTGATGAAGAAAACAATACCCAAAGCAACCTTTAAGTAAAAATTGCGTCTATATTAAATACAGTTTATCCTTAAAATTTAACAACTGAGTATTCTTTTTTAACATAAAAAGGTTAGAATAAAGACATTTACAGCAACTAAATATTAAAAAAATGAAAATTATATCAAAAATTAGTATCGCAACAATGTTAGTTTTACTGATTACCTCGTGTAAAATAGACATCAATTTAGCTGGTATTAGCGGCAACAGAAATGTAACAAAAGAAAATAGAAAAGTAAACAACAATTTTACTAAAATTAAAGCTAGCAATGGTTTAGATGTATATGTTACACAAGGAAAAAAAGCATCAGTAACTGTAGAAGCTGATGAAAATTTACAAGAAATTATTCTTACCGAAGTTATCAATGGTGTTTTAAAAATTCATACCGATAAAAACATTCGAAGAGCAAAATCAAAAAAAATAATTGTAATTGTTCCTTCTTTAGAAGGTATTACTGCTACAAGTGGTGCAGATGTTGTGTCAGAAAACACTATAAAATCTAGTATTTTTGAAGCAAATGCTTCAAGTGGTGCAAACCTAAAACTAGACTTAGCTGTTACCGATGTAAGCTCGAGCTCTAGCAGTGGTGCAGATATCAGATTATCTGGTACTGCCGAAAGTTACAACGCAAGTGCTAGTAGCGGAAGCAGCACAAAAGCGTACAATTTAATTGCCAAAGAAGTTACTGTAAGAGCAAGTAGCGGCGCAAATATAGATGTACATGCTACCGAAAAAATAGATGCCAAAGCAACTAGTGGCGGCGATATAGATTACAAAGGAAACCCGAAAAGAGTACGTCAAAAAGACAGTTCTGGCGGTAGTGTTTCTGCACATTAAAATTCTAAAAAAATTAGTGGTAAATCTAGTTAGCTAACTCCAATTTACCCTAATACTACTTCTTGGTTTTAGTAGTTTACTCAGTAAAAGTTGTTACAATGTAACGACTTTTACTTTTTTTACTACCTTTGGTATTATGAACAAAATTATATT
>CAMZMA010000124.1 GCA_947311815.1 uncultured Flavobacteriaceae bacterium | reverse complement strand
GACGTTAATATCAATAAAAAAGGAGAGATGATTAATACCGAAACGGTCATCAACACATAAAACCATAAACGCCAAATTAAAACAAAAGGAATTTTTAAATACTTCATACGCATCAAATGTAATGATTTATATTTTTATTTTTAGTAATGAAAACTGTACTTTTGCTTTCTAAACAATTTTACAGCAATGTCTAGAATACTTACAGGAGTACAAAGTACAGGAACGCCGCATTTGGGCAATTTATTGGGTGCCATTTTACCCGCTATTGAAATGGCAAATAACCCAAAAAATGATGCCTTTTTATTTATTGCCGATATGCACTCATTAACGCAAATCAAAGACGGAGAATTACTACGAGAAAACACGTATAGTACCGCTGCAACTTGGTTGGCGTGTGGTTTAGATATTGATAAAACTGTTTTTTACAGACAAAGCGACATCCCACAAGTTACCGAATTGTCTTGGTATTTGAGTTGCTTTTTTCCGTACCAACGATTAACGCTTGCACATAGTTTTAAAGACAAAGCCGACAGATTAGAAGATGTAAATGCAGGTTTATTTACTTACCCAATGTTAATGGCAGCAGATATTTTACTGTACGATGCAGAAATTGTTCCTGTTGGGAAAGATCAATTACAACATTTAGAAATGACCCGAGATGTTGCAAACAGATTTAACAATGTTGTTGGTAATGTTTTAGTGATTCCTGAAGCAAAAGTACAAGAACACACCAAATTAGTTCCTGGTACAGATGGCGAAAAAATGAGTAAATCGAGAAATAATTATATCAATATTTTTCTTACTGATAAAAAATTACGCAAACAAATAATGAGTATTAAAACAGATAGCACACCGCTTGAAGAACCTAAAAACCCTGAAACAGACCACGTTTTTGCTCTGTATAAATTACTAGCTTCTGATACTCAAATAGCCGAAATGAGAGCCAATTATTTAGGAGGGAATTACGGATACGGACACGCAAAACAAGCCTTGTACGAACTTATTGTTGATAAGTTTGATACGATTAGAACTCGTTATCATCATTATATGGATAACAAACATGAAATTGATGAAGCACTTTCTGTAGGTGCAGAAAAAGCTAAAAAAATAGCTCAAGACGTTTTACAAAGAGTTCGCAAAAAAATAGGATATTAAATAAAAAAACCTCGCAATTGCGAGGTTTTTTTATTATTAAAATTCAAAGAAAAATTACATTTCCAAAGCTCTTGTAACATCATTATCCATTAATAATTCTACAGGATTTTCTAAAGCTTCTTTTACAGCCACTAAGAAACCAACAGACTCTCTACCATCAATAACTCTATGATCATAAGAAAGAGCCACATACATAATGGGCTGTATTACTACTTGTCCGTTTACCGCCATTGGTCTGTTTACAATATTGTGCATTCCTAAAATTCCGCTTTGTGGTGGATTCACAATAGGTGTTGACATCATTGAACCAAAAACACCACCATTCGTTATGGTAAAAGTCCCTCCTGTCATTTCATCAACAGTAATTTGCCCATCACGAGCACGTAATGCCAAACGTTTTACTTCGCTTTCTACACCTCTAAAGGTTAGGTTTTCTGCATTTCTAATTACAGGAACCATTAATCCTTTTGGTCCAGAAACAGCAATAGAAATATCTTGAAAATCGTTTTTTATTTGAAAATCTCCATCTAACATTGAGTTTACATCTGGGTACATTTGTAAGGCTCTAACTACTGCTTTGGTAAAGAAACTCATAAATCCTAAACCAACGCCGTGTTTTGCTTTAAAATCTTCTTTGTATTGTGTACGTAAATCAAAAATAGGCTGCATATTAACTTCGTTAAAAGTAGTTAACATGGCTGTTTCATTTTTAACAGCTACCAAACGTTGCGCTACTTTTCTGCGTAACATCGACATTTTTTTGCGAGATGTTGAGCGAGAACCACCTGCTGGTGTTCCCATACTTGGAACAGCTTTTACAGCATCTTCTTTGGTAACTCTACCATCTTTTCCTGTTCCTTTTATTTCGGAAGGATTGATGCCTTTTTCTGCCAATACTTTTTTAGCCGCAGGAGAAGCTGTACCTGTTGCATAAGTAGTTGCTGATTGTTGAGTTTTGGTCACTGGTTGTTGAGCTACTGAATCTGACTGTTTACTACTCACTGAAGACTGTTCACTGTTCGCTGGTTTTTCAGCATCCATATCAATTAAACACACTACTGCTCCCACAGCTACTGCGTCACCTTCTTCGGCTTTTAAGGTGATTATTCCGCTTTCTTCAGCAGGTAATTCTAAGGTAGCTTTGTCGGAATCTACCTCGGCAATGGGTTGGTCTTTTTCAACATAATCGCCATCTTCTACTAACCACGTTGCTATTTCTACTTCTGTAATTGACTCTCCTGGTGAAGGAACTTTCATTTCTAAAATCATCTTATTGTAATTTTATTTGTAACCTATTTGTTTACGTTTTTGTTGTTCTAATTCTTTTTTATCTTTTTCTAATAAATAGTTTAAAGCTTCATAAACACTTTTAAACTGTGTATCATATTTTTTTTCTAATTCTGACATTTTTTTATCAATATCTGAATGAATTAGAGCTAATTTTCTTAATTGAACAAATGCTCTAATTATAGAAATGTTTACATCTATTGCAATATCACTTCTTAAAACACTAGAAAGCATTGAAACTCCTTGTTCTGTAAAGGCAAAAGGAAGATATTTACTGTGTTTTCCTCTGCTTTTTTCGTTTAAGGTCACAATTTGTGATCTTAAAGAATTATACTCTTCTCGTGTAATTTCAAACATAAAATCTGTAGGAAATCTTTTTAAATTTCTACGTACAGCTTGTTTTAGCACTCTTGTCTCTACTTGGTATAAAGTAGCTAAATCAAAATCTAACATTACCTTTTGATTTCTAAGAGTATATATTTTATGCTGAATTACGGTTGCTTCCATTTTTAATGACCAAACACTTTATTCATAATTGTTTGAAGATGTTTTTAAATCACCTTACTGTAATTTTATGTTTTGAATTTTATCGTTTTTTATAGGAATGTACTCTTTTTTTTACAATTCCATTTACTTTTATGTTACTAAAATATAATTTTGCCCCTGTTGCAATATTCATGTTTTTTACATTTTGAAGGCTTAAATGCAAATGCGGTTCAGAAGAATTACCAGAGTTACCACACAAACCTAATACGTCTCCTTGTTTTATTTGCTGTCCTTCTTTTACGGTAATTGAATGTTCTTTTAAATGAGCGTATAAAATATATTCGTTGGCTTTTGTTTTCAAAATTACCGTATTTCCTGTTAATTGATTTGGGTTTAATTTTCCAGGAACATTGTCTTTAACACCAAAAATAACTTTCACAACTGATGCATCACAAATAGCAATTACCTTTTTACCAAAGACAAAATAGTTGCTGTTTTTTTTAGGATTTCCTTTGTACGATTTACCGTTTTTTTCTATTCCTAAATCATAAGCTCCTTTTTGATTTTTATACGCCACATGATAATTGTCTTCTACGGTAGTACCTCCCCAAAAAACAGTCCATTCTTCTTGAAAAGGTAAAATCATTTTTGTGATATTTCGCTCTAATTTCGGAAGATTATCAAAAGCATGAGGCGATACATACAATTCGTTTATAGCATTCTTAGCATCTAAAGAAATTAACACATCAAAAACAGCATTATCAAAAGTAGTTTTATAAATATGAGCTGTTTGTTTGTATTTATAAAACTCCATTTTTTTTATAAGCCCCAAATCAGCTTTCATATTTTGAGAAAAAAAAGTGTTCGCTTTTTCTAAAGGCATTGCTTTTTTCATGTTTTGGTCAAACAGATTAAAAATACTCTCATAATCTCCTGAATTATAAAATGATTGAAATTTTTCGGCTACTTTTTTATAATTGCTTTTTTCTTGTGCATTTAAAGAAGAAGCAAAAAATATTAGAAATATGAAAAGTATTTTTTTCATGTTTTATTGATCTAAAGTATTCCCAAACACTTTGTCTATTACTGCTTGATGACGTTTTTTAAATCGAGTACTAGATCCTGCAGCAGGAACTGAGTAAAAGTCTCTAGAAGCAACTTCTAATTTTACCAAATTAAATCGATCTAAAAGATAACTCCAAGAACCCATATTTCTTGGTTCTTCTTGTGCCCAAACGTACTTTTTTATATTCGGATAAATATCAATAATTTTTTGTATTTTTTCTAAATGTAACGGAAATAATTGTTCTAATCTAATAAGAGCAACGTCATTTCTATTCAATTTTTCACGTTCTGCTAATAAATCATAATAAAATTTACCAGTACAAAACACCATTTTGGTCGCTTTTTTCTTATCGATAAAATCATCAATCACTTCTTGAAAACTACCAGAAGACAACTCTTCTATTTTACTGATTGCTTTCGGGTGACGCAACAAGCTTTTTGGTGTAAAAACAACCAAAGGTTTTCTAAAGTTTCGTTTCATTTGTCGGCGCAAAATATGATACATATTTGCAGGTGTTGTACAGTTTGCAACGGTCATATTATCTTTGCCGCATAATTGTAAAAATCGTTCTATTCTACCCGAAGAGTGTTCTGATCCTTGACCTTCATATCCGTGAGGAAGCAAGACTACCAATCCGTTTTGCATTTTCCATTTGTCTTCTGCAGCAGCCATATATTGGTCGAAAATAATTTGTGCTCCGTTGGCAAAATCTCCAAATTGAGCTTCCCAAATAGTTAAGGTATTTGGGTTTGCCATGGCGTATCCGTAATCAAATCCTAAAACACCATATTCTGATAATAACGAGTTGTAAATCGTCATTTCTCCTTTGTTCTTCGGATTGGTATTTAGTAAATTAATACGTTCTTCAGATACTTCGTCTCGTAAAATAGCATGTCTATGAGAAAAAGTACCTCTTTCAACATCTTCACCAGAAATACGCACATCAAATCCTTCTTCTAAAAGTGTTCCGTAGGCTAACGTTTCTGCTAAACCCCAATCTAATTTATTTTCTTCGAACACCATTTTTGCTCTTCCTTTCAAAATTCGTTCTGCTTTTCTAACAAATTTTACATTTTCTGGAGCGGTGGATATTATTTTGGCGATATTTTTTAATCCATCTAAAGAAAAGGAGGTATTTGTTGGTAAAAGCATCCCTTTTAATTGGGTTTTTACAAAACCTTTCCAAGTAGATTGCATAAATTCTTTCACTTTCGATGTAGTATCTTCTTTAGATTTTTCATGCTCTTTAGCAAGCATTTGTTTAAAAGTATCTGTGATATTTTTTATATAATTGGCATCAATACTCCCTTCGGCAATTAGTTTTGCTGCATAAACATCTTTCGGATTTTTATGTTTTCCTATCGCTTTGTATAAATTTGGTTGGGTAAAACGAGGTTCATCACCTTCATTATGTCCGTATTTTCTATACCCTAGTAAATCGATGAAAACATCGCGCTTAAATTTCATTCTAAACTCTAGCGCCATTT
>CAMZMA010000123.1 GCA_947311815.1 uncultured Flavobacteriaceae bacterium | reverse complement strand
CCTAGAAACTACACAAAACCAAGAACTAGAACCAAAACGAGGGTAAGAAGCAATACAAGATCTAACCCAAGAAACTATACAAAACCGAGAACTAGAACTAAAACCAGAACATCTACTCCTAGAAGAAGAAGTTCTCGCAACGTAGCTTCTACTAACCACAGGAAATCTTCTCGTAATTATACTGCTAGAAGTAGCAGAAGTTCATCAAACAGAAGTACTTCGTCTAGAAGCTCATCATCAAGAAGTTCATCTAGAGGAACAACAAGCAGAAGTTCTAGAAGTAGAAGACATTAATTAAAAGAAAAAACACCCTTTAAATATGAAACGTATTTTATTTATAGCGACTTTGTTCGCAGCAACTTTCACATCCTATTCTCAAGCATTAGGATACCAAGATTTAGGCATCTTGTTTTCTCAAAACGACCAAAACGGAACCGCTCGTTTTACAGCTATGAGTGGTGCTTTCGGAGCATTAGGTGGCGATATTTCATCAATAAACATTAATCCTGCAGGTTTAGCAGTGTATAAAAACAGTGCTTTTGCTAGTTCGTTTAACACAAGAACTACCGATATTAACGCAAGTTATTACGGAAACAACATTACTACTCAAAGCGAATATGTAAACATCTCACAAGCAGGCGCTGTGTTGCTTTTTGACACCGCCTACAACTCAGAATGGACGCAATTTGCCGTTGGATTTAATTACCGCATCAACAAAGATTTTAAAGATACTTTTTTAGCAAAAGGAAATAGCGGTGTAAGTACATTTACAGAATATCCGAACGACCCAAATACACCCGTTACACAATATAATATTGCTGACGGACAGGTTTTTAACAATATTTTTAATGGCGAAATCTCTGAGTATAACTTCGGGTTTTCGGCAGTTCATCAAAATAAATTATACATAGGTGCATCTTTTAACACCTATGATTTAAAATTTAGCCAACAAGCAAGTTTAGATGAGTTTAATAACGATGGCAATGGCAATAATCTTGACAGAAATTTATACCAAGAAAACTTAACAACAGGTACAGGATATTCGTTAAGTGCAGGTTTTATTTACAAAGCACATAAAAATTTTAGATTTGGTTTGTCTTACCAAACACCTACTTGGTTTACCGAAATATTACAAGACACCAATTACCAAGGAGATAGCGATGTAGAAATTGGCGATGTTTTATACCTACAAGGAAACGACAGTTATAATTTTGTTGCTTTGAGCGAATCTATCGCTTACAAGTTAAAAACACCTAGTAAATTAACCGCAAGTGCTGCATTTATTTTCGGAAAAATGGGATTGATTAGTTTAGATTATGCCCTCAAAAACTATCAAAAAATACTGTTATCAGACGGTTATTTTACCAATGAAAATCAGTTTTTTCAAAATAGTTTAAGAAACACACATACATTAAATGTAGGTACAGAATGGAGATTAGACCGATTTAGTATTCGTGGTGGATATGCTTTTGAACAAAGCCCTGATAGAAACGCCCTAGATTCTGACAATTTAAAAAGTTACTCTTTTGGTGGCGGCTATAATTTTGGCGATATTAAAATAGACCTATCCTACAGTAATAACAATAAAACAGGTTTGTATAATTTTTATCCACAATTTAACACTGTTAATGCTGCAGATTTAAATATAGACAATCGTGTTTTTACAGCGACACTTACCTTGAATTTATAACCCCCAACAACTCTAAAAACGATAAAGATTCTTGCAAATGCGAGAATCTTTTTTTTTGACCGATTTTTAGTTTTTTTGACGTAATTTTGCGGTTCATTTTTTACCATGGAAACAATACAATTACAGATACAAGAAACCAATAGCCCAACCATTATTAAGTTTGTAAGCAATCAATCTTTAATAAACGGTGGCAGCTACGAATTTTCTAATATAGACGAAGCCAAAAATTCGCCTTTAGCACAACAATTATTTTATTTGCCTTTTGTAAAAAAGGTATTTATCACCGCTAACTTTATTGCCATACAACGGTATGATATTGTGCAATGGAGCGATGTACAAAACGAAGTAAAACAACAAATTGAATCCTATCTTAAAAAAGATACTCTTGTTGTTACTGAAGAAAAAACATCAAAAAAAGAAGCGATTGAAGTATATGCCGAAGTAACACCAAATCCTGCAGTAATGCGATTTGGCACCAACAAAGCATTGGTAGAAAAAGATGTTGAATGCAAAAACATTGATGAAGCAAACATCGTATCGCCATTGGCAAAAGAATTGTTTGTTTTTCCGTTTGTAAAAGAAGTCTTTATTTCAGAAAATTACATTTCTATCACTAAATTTGATATGGTAGAATGGGGCGATATTTACCCAGAAGTTAGAACTTTTATTAGAGCTTATTTACAAGACGGTAAGAAAATTACAACACCTATTTCTTCGGATGATGTTTGCAATTCGCCCACACAAATACCTGAAATAAAGAAAGAAGATTTAGATGAAACATCGGTAAAAATTGTTGATATTTTAAACGAGCATATAAAACCTGCCGTAGCTTCGGATGGTGGTAATATTGCTTTTAGATCTTACAACCCAGAAACCAAAGTAGTCAGCGTAATTTTACAAGGTGCTTGTAGCGGCTGCCCATCATCTACCATTACCTTAAAAAACGGTATCGAAGCGATGTTAATGGATATGTTGCCTAATAAAATTAATGAAGTTGTGGCAATAAACGGATAAATTCCTACTCTGCTTTAAGTAGTTTTTCAAAAAAGAAATTAACAAAACACCATGTCTAAAACAATAAAACCTTACAAAGATTCTGATTTAGGAAAAAAAGAACAAGTTGCCAAAATGTTTGACAACATTTCTGAAAATTACGATGGTTTAAATCGAGTAATTTCTTTAGGAATTGATATAAAATGGCGAAAAAAAGTGATTAAAATCATCGGAAAAAATAACCCGAAACAATTACTAGATATCGCTACTGGAACAGGCGATTTAGCCATTATGATGGCTGCTTTACATCCTGATAAAATTATTGGATTAGATATTTCTGAAGGGATGTTAGCTGTTGGAAAAGAAAAAATAGACGCAGCAAATTTATCAGAAAAAATAGAAATGATGGTGGGCGACTCTGAAGAAATGCCCTTTAAAGACAATACCTTTGATGCCATTACAGTTTCTTTTGGTGTACGTAATTTTGCGAATTTAGACAAAGGTTTAAAAGAAATTTTACGTGTTTTAAAACCCAACGGAACTTTTGTGATTTTAGAAACATCGAACCCAACAAAATTCCCATTTAAACAAGGATATCAATTCTATACCAATCTCATTTTACCTATTATTGGCAAACTATTTTCTAAAGACAAAGTTGCGTATTCATATTTATCAGAATCTGCTAATTCTTTTCCTTTTGGAGAGGCTTTTAACAATATTTTGAAAAAAAATGGGTTTATTAATACAACATACACACCCGTAACTTTTGGTGTCGCCACCATTTACACAGCAAGTAAAAAATAATGAATAAAAAAATAATACTTTTTGGTT
This sequence comes from uncultured Flavobacteriaceae bacterium, assembly GCA_947311815.1. Lineage (GTDB taxonomy): Bacteria > Bacteroidota > Bacteroidia > Flavobacteriales > Flavobacteriaceae > Polaribacter. The sequence continues at coordinate 12,033 of CAMZMA010000123.1, read as the reverse complement.
TTTTCTTATGGATTTCTGCCTCATTGTACGCACAAAGAAATAGAGTAGATTACTTACCAAATTTTGATAAGCGAAAAATACATTACGGCTTTTATTTAGGTTTAAACAACAATGATTTTGTAGTAAGATACGAAACACCTTCTTATATTACCACCAAAGTAACTCCTGGGTTTAATGTGGGGCTAATTGTAGATTACAGACTTCATAAAAACATTAATCTTCGTTTAGAGCCTGGTTTGATGAGCAATTCTAAAAAAATGTATTTTAATTATTTTACTACAAAAAAAGATAGCGTAAGAGAAGCGAGTTCTACTTTTTTACATTTTCCTTTGGTTGTAAAACTAAGTACCAATAGGTATAAAAACATCAGACCCTATTTGTTAGCAGGAATTTCTTACGATTATAATTTTTCTAGTAACGAAAAAAATCAAGATGATAATTCTGCGGGAGAATTTAGAATGAAAATTCATAATTTTATGTACGAAATTGGCTTTGGTGTAGATATTTACCTATATTTCTTTAAGTTTTCTCCATCAATTCGTGGGCTTTTTGCCATTAACAACGAGTTAAAATACGACAATGACCCAAATAGTTCTTGGACCAAACCTATCAATTTTTTAGGTACCCGAGGTATTTTCTTAACCTTTGCTTTTGAGTGAATTTATCGTCTAAACTCACTCAATAATATAGCAGTTGCAGTAGCCACATTTAAACTTTCGGTTTGTTGAGAGTCGCCAAACCTTGGTATGGTAAGTGTTGAGTTTACAAGCGCTTTCATTTCATCTGATACTCCATTTGCTTCATTACCCATTACTAAAATGGCTTCTTTGGGTAGTTTTGTTTTATACACATTTTCACCTTTCATATCTGCCATAAAAATAGGAAGTTTAGTTTCTGCTACGTACTTAGACACATCAGTATAAATAACTGAAACTCTTGTTAAAGACCCCATACTTGCCTGCACAACTTTTGAGTTGTAACAATCTACCGTATCTTTAGAGCAAACTAATTGCGTAACTCCAAACCAATCGCACAATCTAATAATAGTCCCTAAATTACCAGGATCATTTATTGCATCTAAGACAATTGTTAATTCATCGTTTTTAAGCGCTTCTTCTTTTGGAATTTTAAAAATACCGAACACTTTATTAGGTGTTTTTAAATTGCTTATTTTTTTAAGTTCCTTATCAGAAATCGTAATTACATTATCAACAGGTGCTAAAAAATCATGTGTGCAAAAAAGTGTATGCACCTCTAACGTAGAAGCCAACAGCTCTTTTACAACTTTCACTCCTTCAGCAACAAATAATTGATGCTTTTGCCGATACTTTTTTTGTTGTAAACTAGTTATTAATTTTAGATGATTTTTAGAGATACTCATTTATTATTTTTAAACGCAAAAAAATGAATGAAAAACAGTATTTTTGATGCAAATTATACGGCGTAAAGTTAATGAAAAAAGTTTCTTTTTATCTTTTTATAATTTCTATTCTTATTTCTTGTAACCCCATTAAACGTGTTGCAGAAAATGAACGATTGTTAACTAAGAACTTTATCTTTATAGATAGTGTAAAAAAAAGCGCCCCAGAAGTAAGAAAATATTTATTACAAAAACCAAATAGCAAAGTAGCAGGAGCACCTATTTCATTATATTTCTATAATATAGGTAACACTAATAAACCAAAAAAAGCGTCTGTTTGGGGCAAAAAGCATCCTACTTCTTATAAGGTTGTGAAAAATATTTTTTCAGAAAAACAAGCCATTGCTTATGCCAACGCATTTGTAAATTTAAACAAATGGTTTTTAACAAATGGGCAAGCTCCTGTTATTATTAACGATACAAAAATTAAGAAAACCGTTACTAATTTAAAGTCGTATTACATGACCGAAGGTTATTTTAACGCAAAAGTAAGTGCTCAAAAAAAAGGAACTAAACATAAAAAAGGAGTTGTAAGCTATTTTATCAAACCTGGAAGAGCTATTTTTTTAGATACTATTGCTGTTAAAATTGAGTCGGGAGCTTTAAAAAAACTGTATTCAACCATTAAAGATGAAAGTTTTTTAAAAAAAGGAGAGCAGTATAATAATCAGAATTTTATTAATGAAGCTAAAAGGATTATTAAGCATTTTAGAAATAGCGGCATCTATAATTTTACGGAAGCCAATTTAGGATTTTACAATATTGACACCACAAAAGCGAGCAACTACAAAACAAATGTATTGCTTAAAATTACTGATGAATTGTACGAAAAAAATGGCGATTACATTAAAAAACCCTTTAAAATTCAGAAAGTAAAAAAGATAAATATTTATACTGATTATAGTTTTCAGAAAAAAAACGAACCTTATTTAGACTCTATTAGCTATAAAGGATATCAATTTTTCGCACATAAAAAAGTGCGTTACAATCCAAAATACTTATCGCAATCTTTATTTATAAAACCCAATAAAATTTATAGTGATACTATGCGTAACTTAACCCGTACTCATTTAAAATCATTAAAAAACTTTAAAGCTATCACTATTAATTATAAAATTTTAGATGATAAAAACTTAGAAGCAAATATTTATTTAACTCCTATTGAAACTTATACGGTTGGTTTTGATACAGAAATAACACACTCTAATATTAGAAACATTGGTATTTCTGGCAAGTTTTCTATCACAAATAGAAATACGTTTAGAGGGTCAGAATTGTTAAAAATATCTGCTTTAGGTTCTTATTTCGATTCTAACAATGGTGCGGGTTGGGAACTCGGTGTAGATGCATCATTAGAAATTCCTCGTTTTGTTGCTCCTTTTGGATTAAACAAATTAGTACCCAAAAGAATGAATCCTAGAACCTTGTTTTCTACAGGTACTAGTTTTCAAAAAAACATTGGTTTAGACAGACAAACCTTTACCGTATTAGCAGATTACAAATGGCATTACAACAGAAAAAAAGCCATTCAATTAGAAATTTTTAATACGCAATATGTAAAAAATTTAAATACATCAAGGTATTTTGAAATATATAGTTCAGAGTACAAAAAACTCAAAACCATCGCTACAAGCTACACTACTACTGCATTACCAGACAATGAAGTAGAAAACTTTGCAGATATTGTAACATTTATGAATGCTGTTTCTACTGATGGTGCTTTTCCTGCTACACACCCTATAGAATATCAAAATGCAGTAAATATTTTAAACAGGTATCATATTGTTACCTCCGATTTTTTAATTCCTACAATTGCCTATTCATTTACCTATAACAATCAATCTAATTTTAACGATACTGATTTTTCGTTTTTAAAAATTAGAATTGCCAATTCTGGTAATATTATGGGATTATTATCAAAAAATTACAACGCTAATAATTTAAAAACGGTATTTAGAATTCCTATAGCACAATATTTTAAAACGGATATTGAATATAAGAAATTTTGGAATTTAAGCAGTAATACTGTCCTAGGTTTTAGAAGTTCTTTAGGGGTTATTTTACCGTATGACGGTTCTCAAATTCCGTTTACAAAAAGTTATTTTGCAGGTGGATCTAATGATATTAGAGCGTGGAAATCTTATAGTTTAGGCCCTGGAACCAACAACACAGGTTTAGAATACAATATTGGTAGCTTAAAATTTATAACCAGTGCAGAGTATCGATTTGATATTGTCTCCTATTTTAAAGGCGCTTTTTTTATTGATGCAGGCAATATTTGGGATATTAGCAACGCATCATTTATAGATGACAAAGCAAAATTTAAAGGATTTTCTTCGATAAAAGAAATTGCAGTAGGTGCTGGTTTTGGTCTTAGAGTAGATTTAAGCTTTTTAGTACTACGTTTAGATGCTGGTTTTAAAACCTACGAACCTTATTTAACAAACGATAAATGGTTTCAAAATTTCACTTTTGGCGATGCCGTTTACAACTTTGGTATAAACTATCCTTTCTAAGCAAAAACGATAACGTTATCGTAATCAAAAACATTTTTTTATGGAGTTCCTCTAAAAAATATGTAATTTTGTTGCACACATTTACAATCAACTAAAACACAATACTATGATAAAAGCAGGAGTTGCCACAGGAAAAGAAGTTCAAAAAATATTTCAATTAGCCAAAGAAAAAGGATTTGCATTACCCGCAGTAAATGTCATTGGCTCAAACACAATAAACACCGTTTTAGAAACTGCCAAAGAATTAAACTCGCCAGTAATTATTCAATTTTCAAACGGAGGGGCACATTTTAACGCAGGAAAAGGCTTATCCAACGAAAATCAAAAAGCAGCCATTGCAGGAGCAGTTGCAGGCGCAAAACATATTCATGAAATGGCAGTTGCATACGGAGTTCCTGTAATTTTACACACAGATCATGCAGCAAAAAAACTATTGCCTTGGATTGACGGTTTGTTAGATGCCAGCGAAAAACATTTTGCCGAAACAGGCAGATCTTTATACAGTTCTCATATGATAGATTTATCGGAAGAACCTCTAGAAGAAAATATTGCGATTTGTAAAACCTATTTAGCAAGAATGAGCAAAATGGGAATGACTTTAGAAATTGAATTAGGAATTACTGGCGGCGAAGAAGATGGCGTAGATAATTCTGATGTAGATGACTCTAAACTATATACTCAACCCGAAGAAGTTGCCTATGCTTATGAAGAATTATTAAAAGTAAGCGATCAATTTACCATTGCAGCAGCATTTGGTAATGTACATGGTGTGTACAAACCAGGAAATGTAAAATTAACGCCATAAATTTTACGCAACTCGCAAGATTATATTTCAAAAAAATACGATGTTCCTCATAATACTATCGATTTTGTTTTTCACGGAGGATCAGGATCTACTCTAGAAGAAATACGAGAAGCAATAGGATACGGAGTGATAAAAATGAATATTGACACCGATTTACAGTACGCATTTACAGAAGGTATTAGAGATTATATGAGTGAAAAATCTGGCTATTTACAATCGCAAATAGGAAACCCAGAAGGCGCTGACTTACCAAATAAAAAATATTACGACCCTAGAAAATGGTTGCGAGAAGGAGAACAAACGTTTAAAAAAAGATTAAAAAAAGCATTTGAAGATCTTAATAATATAAATACTTTATAAACGAATTACAATTATTTGTTTTTAGTGAACTAAAATTTAATAAATTTGCTCCCAGAAAAATAATCTTTTTTTAGGAGCAAATTTTTCTTTTTAAAACAAACAACAATACTTTAAACCTAAGTTCGATATAAGAATTGAAAAAAAACTCAGGTTTTAAGTAAAAACAGTACATTTACTTTTTTTAAAACAAACAATATGGCTTGGTTTAACCGTAAAAACAAAGGAATACAAACTTCTACCGAAGACAAAAAAGATACCCCTAAAGGACTGTGGTACAAAACCCCTAGTGGTAAAATTATTGACACTAAAGAATTAAAGAAAAACCTATATGTAAGTCCAGAAGATGGTTACCACGTAAGAATTGGTAGTAAAGAATACTTTGAATTATTTTTTGACGATACTAAATTTAAAGAATTAGACGAAAAATTAACTTCTAAAGACCCTTTAAAATTTGAAGACACTAAAAAATATACCGACAGAGTAAAAGCGGCTCAAGAAAAAACCAAATTAAAAGATGCTGTTCGTACTGCAGTAGGAAAATCTTTAGGAAAAGACATTGTAATTGCTGCCATGGATTTTTCTTTTATTGGCGGATCAATGGGAAGCGTAGTAGGAGAAAAAATAGCACGTGCAATTGATTATGCTATTACAAAAAAAATACCTTTTTTAATGATTTCTAAATCTGGTGGCGCAAGAATGATGGAAGCATCTTTGTCTTTAATGCAACTGGTAAAAACATCGGCAAAATTAGCACAGTTAGCAGAAGCTAAAATTCCGTACATTTCTTTATGTACCGACCCAACAACAGGAGGTACAACAGCGTCTTTTGCTATGTTAGGCGACATTAATATTGCAGAACCAAACGCATTAATTGCCTTTGCAGGACCAAGAATAGTGAAAGATACCACAGGAAAAGAATTGCCAGAAGGTTTTCAAAAATCTGAATTTGTATTAGAACACGGTTTTTTAGATGCCATTTACGAACGTAAAGACTTAAAAAAACAAGTGAATTTATATATCGACTTAATACAGAATATTCCTGTTAGAAACTAAAAAATACTGTTATTTTACAAAACACACCTACACATCTCAATAAGTGACAATTACATCAAACAACGTGTAATTTACATAAATTAGCTATATATTTTTTTAAAGTCGGAAAAAATTACAAGAAATAACAAATGCTTTACAAATAATAAACAAAAACGACCTTTATCATAAATAAATATTATTGTATATTTGCCGCTTCAATGAAAAACATTGAGTACATAATAATCATTTAAATAATATTGGAATGTATTTAACAAAAGAAGTTAAACAAGAAATTTTTGAAAAACACGGTAAAGGAAAATCTGATACTGGTACTTCAGAAGGACAAATTGCATTGTTCACATTTAGAATCAACCATTTAACTGAGCACTTAAAAAAGAATCGTAAAGATTATAACACAGAGCGTTCATTAGTAAAAATGGTAGGTAAACGTAGAAGTTTATTAGATTACCTAAAGAAAACCGAAATCAATAGATATCGTGCAATTATTAAAGAATTAGGAATTAGAAAATAATACCTATATAAAAGAGGCAGCAATTTGCTGCCTCTTTTTTTATTTGAAGACTGAACGTAGTCTTTTGGAAACTGAATGTATCTTGCCTGTCGGCAGACAGGGTTGAAGTTTTCAAAAATTAAAAAATAACAACTTTTACTTAATTAAAGTCAAAGTAAAAAACATCAAAATTACTAACAACAATTTTGATTTTTCCATTGGAAACACCAAAACAACACACAAAAAAAATAAGTTAAAAAATTAGAATTCAAAATTTATGATACCAAAAGTATTTAGAGAAGAAATAGACCTCGGTGATGGTAGAATTATCACTTTAGAAACAGGTAAGTTAGCAAAACAAGCTCACGGATCTGTAGTTGTTCAAATGGGAAAAGCAATGTTGTTATGTACAGTAGTTTCTAGCTACAAAACAGGTACGGTAGACTTTTTACCACTAACTGTAGATTATAGAGAAAAATTTGCAGCAGCAGGTCGTTACCCTGGTGGTTTCTTTAAAAGAGAAGCAAGACCAAGTAATGATGAAATTTTAACAATGCGTTTAGTAGATAGAGTTTTACGCCCATTGTTTCCAAAAGATTACCATTCAGAAACACAAGTAATGATTCAGTTAATGTCTAATGATGAAGATGTAATGCCAGATGCATTAGCAGGTTTAGCAGCATCAGCAGCCATTCAATTGAGTGATTTTCCTTTTGAAACTGCCATATCAGAAGTAAGAGTTGCTAGAATTAACGGAGAGTTTGTAATCAATCCTAGTAGAGCACAATTAGAAACTGCAGATATGGATATGATGATAGGTGCATCGGCAGATTCTGTAATGATGGTAGAAGGAGAAATGGATGAATGTAGCGAAGAAGACATGGCAGATGCCATTAAATTTGCACACGAAGCTATTAAAATACAATGTGCTGCTCAAGTACGTTTAGCAGAAGCTTTTGGTAAAAAAGAAGTACGTGAGTACGAAACCGAAAGAGAAGATGACGCATTTGCAGAAAGAGTAAAAACTGCTGTGTATCAAAAAATATATGACATTGCTAAAAAAGGAACATCAAAAGCAGAAAGAACCGAAGCATTCGCTGAAATTAAAGAAGAACTAAAAGCTTCTTTTTCTGAAGAAGAAATAGAAGAATACGGAGATTTAATCAGCAAATACTACAACAAAGCTCAAAAAGCTGCGATTAGAGACTTAACCTTAAATGAAGGTTTGCGTTTAGACGGACGTAAAACTACAGAAATAAGACCTATTTGGTGTGAGGTAGATTATTTACCATCAACCCACGGATCATCAATCTTTACTCGTGGAGAAACACAAGCATTAGCAACCGTAACCTTAGGAACATCAAGAGAAGCAAGCTCTATAGACACACCTTCTTACCAAGGCGAAGAAACTTTTTATTTACATTACAACTTCCCTCCTTTTTGTACTGGTGAAGCAAGACCTTTACGAGGAACTTCTCGTAGAGAAATAGGACATGGTAATTTAGCACAACGTGCATTAAAAGGAATGATTCCTGCAGATTGTCCTTATACAGTAAGAGTTGTTTCTGAAGTGTTAGAATCTAACGGATCATCATCAATGGCAACCGTTTGTTCTGGTACTATGGCTTTAATGGATGCAGGTATTCAATTAACAAGACCCGTTTCTGGTATTGCAATGGGATTAATTTCTGATGAATCAACTGGTAAATTTGCTGTATTATCTGATATTTTAGGTGATGAAGATCACTTAGGAGATATGGATTTTAAAGTAACAGGAACTGAAAAAGGGATTACCGCTTGTCAAATGGATATTAAGGTAAAAGGATTGTCTTATGATGTATTAGAATCTGCATTAGCACAAGCTCGTGATGGTCGTTTACACATCTTAAAAAAACTAACCGACACTATTGCTGCTCCTGCCACCGATGTAAAAGAGCACGCACCTAAAATGGTGACAAGAGTAATTCCTAATGATATGATTGGAGCATTTATTGGCCCAGGAGGTAAACATATTCAAGAATTACAAAAAGAAACAGGCACAACCATCGTAATAAACGAGGATCCTATAACCGAAGAAGGAATTGTAGAAATTCTAGGAACAGATCCTAAAGGAATTGAAGAAGTAATTGCTCGTATTGAGTCGATGTTATTTAAACCAGAAGTTGATAGCGTTTACGAAGTAAAAGTAATTAAAATTTTAGATTTCGGACCTGTTGTAGAGTATGTAGAAGCACCTGGAAACGAAGTGTTATTACATATTTCTGAACTAGCTTGGGAACGCACAAATGCTGTAACCGATGTAGTAAACATGGGCGATGTTTTTGATATAAAATACTTAGGATTTGACCCAAGAACTAAAAAAGCCAAAGTTTCTAGAAAAGCCTTACTACCAAAACCAGAAGGTTATGTAGAAAGACCTAAAAGAGACAACAACCGTGGTAGAGACAATCGCGGAAGAGATAATCGTAGAGACGATAGAAGAAGAGACAGTAGAAGAGATTCTTAAATCACTTTTTTAACTCAATAAAAAAATCGCCAAAATATTTTGGCGATTTTTTTGTTTCTACACCTCTTTTCTACGGTAGATTTATTTTCTTTGTAATCGGTTTATGAAAATACAACACATCACATATTTATCACTCGGCACAAATCAAGGAAATAAGTTAGAAAACTTACAAAAAGCAATCGATGTTATTGCTGAAAAAGTTGGCGACATTCAAAAAATTGCTTCTGTTTACAAAACAGCTTCTTGGGGGTTTAAAAGCAATGATTTTTACAACACTTGTATTAAAATAGCTACTTATTTAAACCCAGAAACACTTTTAAATCAATTACTTTCTATCGAAAATGAACTTGGTAGAACAAGAAACAAAGACAAAACCTATTCGGACAGAATTATAGATATTGATATTTTATTATTTGATGATGAAATTATCTTTTCAAAAAAATTAATTGTTCCACATCCAAAAATGTTGGCCCGTAAATTTGTTCTTGTACCTTTAGCTGAAATCGCAAAAAACACCATTCATCCAATAAACAATCAACTAATACATAATTGTTTAAAAAATTGTAATGATGATTCTGAAATCAGCTTGATTGATATTAATTTAATGCGACCAATTCCATTATCAGAAAAATACAACTATATTGCTATTGAAGGTAATATTGGCGCAGGAAAAACATCATTAGCAAAAATGATGTCGGATGAATTTAATGCACGCATTGTTTTAGAACGATTTGCAGACAATCCGTTTTTACCAAAATTTTACAAAGACAAAGAACGCTACGCTTTTCCACTAGAAATGAGTTTCTTAGCAGACCGTTATCAACAATTATCAGATGATTTAGCACAATTCGACTTGTTTAAAAATCTTATCATTTCTGATTATTATATGTTTAAATCATTAATATTTGCACAGGTAACTTTACACAAAGACGAGTATCTTTTGTACAGAAAAATGTTCGATTTGATGTATAAAGAAATCTCTAAACCAGATTTATATGTGTATTTATATCAAAAAAATGATAGATTATTACAAAACATTAAGAAAAGAGGAAGAAAATATGAACAAGATATACAACCTCAATATTTACAAAAAATTCATGACGGATACAATAATTTCATTAAAACTCAGCAAAATTTAAACATTCTTATCATTGACGTTTCTGAGCTCGATTTTGTAAATAAAAAATCAGATTATAATTTTATTTTAAAAAAAATAAATATAAATTAATTTTTTTTCTTATATTTGCACATTAAAATTACGCTGTCCCCCATGCTTAATTAATCTTTAATTATTTAAAACATGAGGAGAATTCTCTTTTTTTTATTATTTATTTTTATTTTCCCTACTAATATCTTTAGCCAGTTTAAAACTGACAATATAAACTACACTAATAAAATAGAATTACAAAATAGCAATACTTGGGCTATTGAAGGTGGTTTTACTAATTTTATTATGCACGGAGACCTACGCTCTATAGGAACTTCAAAAAAAGGTAGTTATCTAAATTTTGGAGGTTTTTTATCAGTCACCAAAATGTTTAATCCTGTTTTAGGGCTAGAATTTAAACTTAATTACAACAAAATGGCTGGAGCTTCTCAATTGTTTTCATCTGTTTATGATGTACTATATGCATCTGGTGCAAACAACGAGAACTTATGGTTTAAAGGAAAGTCTTATGGTGGTGAAATAAACATGGTTTTAAGTTTTACAAACTTATATTTTAAAAACAAAAACAAATGGAATCTTGTAGGTTATTTTGGAGCAGGGTATCATCAATACACTTCTGCTTTATACGAAACTCTCCCCAACGGAGTGGATAAGCTACATGTAGATTTTGCTCAAAACTCCAGAAGAGGAGATTATGCTAGTTCTATTTTTTTTACAGCTCAATTGGGTTTAAAAAGAAGAATTAGCAACAAAGTAGACCTCGAGTTAAGACCTTCAGCGTACCTTAATAATGAAGATCATTTAGATGCTACCATTTCTAACAAACAAAATTGGGAAATGTTTTTCGTAACACATTTAGGAATCTCTATTAAGTTAGGTAAACAAAAAATATTTACACTTTGGGGTGGAAATGCAAAAACAGAAATTCAAGATTTTCAAATTATTGATACTGATGGTGATGGCGTAATGGATCAACTAGATAAAGAACCTAACACTCCTAAAGGGGTATTAGTTTATGGTAACGGAATAGCAATAGATTCTGACAAAGATGGTATTCCTGATTATAAAGACAAATGTCCTTTAAAATTTGGTTTAATCACTAATAACGGATGCCCTATTGCAAAAGACACAGACGGAGATGGTATTTTAGATGAAATAGATTTATGTCCTACTGTAAAAGGCCCACAATCAAACCATGGATGTCCAAAACTTCCTACTATAGAAAAACAAAATATTCAACAAAAAATAGGTACACTCGCTGCTAATATTTATTTTGATTCAAATAAAGCTAAAATTAAACCAGTATCTCTTTATACTTTAGATAAAATCATTAAATTAATGAAAAAAGTACCTACTATTAAATTTGTTATAGAAGGACATACCGACAACAAAATGAGTGACCGATATAATCTTTTACTATCCCAAAAAAGAGCAGTAAAAGTCAAAACATATCTTCTCAGAAACGGTATTGATTCTTCGAGATTAACCTCTATAGGATACGGAGAATCAAGACCTAGATACTCTAATGACACTCCTGGAGGCAGACAATTAAATAGACGTGTTGAAATAAAACCGATAGAAGAAAAATAATAATTTTAGATATTTTAACAAAAAACACCGTTAAAAACATCCTCTTTTAACGGTGTTTTTTTTGTAACATCTAGTAATGCAAATTTAATTTTATAATTAGTCGTTCCTTAAAAACTACCAAACCT
>CAMZMA010000122.1 GCA_947311815.1 uncultured Flavobacteriaceae bacterium | reverse complement strand
CGACCCTCTGATTATGAGTCAGATGCTCTAACCAACTGAGCTATGGGTCCAAACTAATAGTCGGCAAATGTACTACTATTTTTACATTTTACAAATACATTTAAAACTTAAACCTCTCTACGCATTAAATTTATCGCAAAGGACTTTAATTTTTCTTTATTAATTTCAGAAACCGTGAGTAAATCAACACATTCAAGTGCTTTTTTAGTATAAATTTCTATTTCATTTTTAATGAAATTAGGGATATCAACTGATGAAAAAACACGAACAACTTCTTTAATTTTGTCAGAATTGTCCTTATTTTTTTGGTTATAAAGATTAAAAAGTATTTTTTTATCTTCTTTAGAGGCAAGTTCTAATGCTTTAATATATAAAATAGTTTTTTTATTTTCAATAATATCGCCACCAACTTGCTTGCCAAAAGTTTCAGGATTTCCGTACGTATCTAAATAATCGTCTTGTAATTGAAAAGCGATTCCTAAATTTACGCCATATAAATAAATTAAATCGGCTTCTTTATTTGTAGCATCGGCAACAATAGCACCCATTTTTAAAGCTGCTGCCACTAAAACAGATGTTTTCAAACGAATCATATCAATGTACTCATCAATAGTTACATCATTTCGGGTTTCAAAATCTACATCTAATTGCTGTCCGTCGCAAACTTCTAACGCTGTTTTGCTAAATAATTTTGCCAATTTTTGAAAAGTTACAGGATTGTAATTTTCAAAATACTGATAGGCTAAAATCAACATCGCATCACCAGAAAGCACACCTGTATTTAAATTCCATTTTTCATGAACCGTTTGCTTCCCACGTCTTAGAGGCGCATCGTCCATAATATCATCATGAATTAATGTAAAATTATGAAACGTTTCTACTGCCATTGCTGCAGGTAAAGCATCTGTATGTGTGTCAGAAAAAATATCCGCAGCAAGTAATGTTAATAAAGGTCTTATGCGTTTTCCTCCTAATTGTAAAATATAATCAATAGGTGTGTAGAGGTTTTTGGGGTCTCTTACAATTTTTTGTGATTGTAAATACTCTAAAAACGCTTTTTGATAAATTGAAATGTCCAAATTCTAAATTTTTTGTAAAAATAAGGCAATCCTTTTTCTTTTGTTAAAAAAAACTAAAAACTTTGGAAACTTTTATTGTTTCTAAAGTTTCCATTGTATATTTGTACTCGATTATGAGAGATAAAATTATAGAAAAATCTAGAGAATTGTTTTTAACCCTTGGTTTTAAAAGCATAACAATGGATGAAATTGCCAATAGTTTAGGGGTTTCTAAAAAAACTTTGTATGTGCATTTTAAAAACAAAACTGCTTTAGTAAAAGAGGTAACGCTTACGGTTATTGATTTTATAACGAATGGAATCAATCAAATTTGTATCAAAGAAGAGAATCCTATTAAAGAAATTTTTGAAATTAAAAACTTTGTAATGGAGTATTTAAAGGATGAGAAATCGGCTCCTCAATATCAGTTACAAAAATACTACCCACGTATTTATGCAACTTTAAAACAAAAGCAATTTGAGTTGATGGAAGATTGTGTTAAAGAAAATTTAAAGAAAGGAATACATCTAAACTTATATAGAAAAGATATTAATATCGAATTTGCTTCTAGAATTTATTTTCACGGAGTTATAGGTGTAAAAGACCGAGATTTATTTCCGCTTACACATTTTTCATCAACCGAATTAATGAATTATTATTTAGAATATCACCTGAGAGGAATTTGCTCTGAAAAAGGTGTCGAAATTTTAGAAAATCAACTAAAAAAGAATTAGCAAACAATGAAAAAGTTTTATTACATCCTATTGTTTTTGTTTTTGGTAAAAAATAGTATCGCTCAAGAAAAGTCGGTACATTTTTCTATGGATGAAGCAATTAACTACGCCATAAAACACAACTACCATGTAAAAGTTGCTGTTAACAATGTTGCTGCTGCTAAGAAAAGAAAATGGGAAACAACTACGATGGGTTTGCCACAAATAAATGCAAAAATTGATTATCAAAATTGGTTAAAACAGATTGTTACCTTATTGCCCGCAGAAATTACAGGCGGCGCTCCAGGAACTTTTGTACCTGTTAAATTTGGCACAAAACAAAATGTAAATGCATCTATTACGTTAACACAATTAATTTTTGACGGCTCTTATTTAGTAGGTTTACAATCGGCTAAAACGTATTTAAAAATATCGAATCTTGCCCAAGAAAAAACTAAAATTAGTATTAAAGAAGCCGTAATTAATGCCTACGGAAATGTATTAGTTGCTCAAAAAAGCATCGAAATTTTAGAAAAAAACAAAGCTATTTTAGAAAAAAATGTACACGATGCTAAAAAGATTTACGAAAACGGATTTAACGAAGAAGAAGATGTAGAGCAACTGCAAATCACCTTATCTACCGTAAACAATCAATTACATAAAATTAAAAGGCTAAAAAGTATCGGGCTAAAAATGCTGAACATCACCCTAGGAAATCCTATTGATACACTGCTTGTTTTAACCGATACTTTAGATTCTTTAATTGAAAAAAATGTAGATTTAAACTTGCTTACCAAAGATTTTAAATTGAAAAATCATATCGATTTTAGAATAGCAACCAATGATAGAGAAGGAAAACGATTACTAATGCGTTTAGAGCAAAGTAAAGCCTTACCAAGATTAAGCGCCTTTGTAAATTATGGAAGCGCAGGAAATTCTAACTCTTTTTCGTTCTTACAAGGGTCGCAAAAATGGTACGATTCGTCATTAATGGGCGTTAGTTTAAACATCCCTGTTTTTAGTAGTTTGCGTAGAAGTGCCAAAACTGCCCAAGCAAAAATTGCCTTAGAAAATGCTGATATTTTGCTTGAAGAAACCAAACAAAAACTAAATTTAGCAGTAGCATCCGCAAAAAGCGATTATCAATTTGCTATCGAACAATACCAAACGGCAAAACAAAATGTTGCGTTGGCAACACGTATCGAAAAGAAGCAACGGATTAAGTTTTTCGAAGGGATTTCTACCAGCTTTAACTTAAGTCAAGCTCAAAATCAATTATACGCACAACAACAAAATTACGTGCAATCTATGTTAGAAGTGATTGCCAAAAAAATAGCATTAGAGAATGCTTTAAACACATCAACCAAATAAATTATCAGCAATGAAAAAAATATACATTATAGTAATTAGCGCACTTATTTTTCTTTCCTGCGGAAAAAAACCTGTACATATAGAGTCTTTAGAGGTATTGATTAAAAATAAAAATGTTGCCAAAATACAATCGCAAAAAGAGCACATTTTAAAATCATACGATAGTATTGCCACTATTTTAGAACGGTATGAAACGGCTTTAAACGATTTAAATCCTGATAAAAAATTACCCTTAGTAACTACCTACAAAGTAGTAACAACACCTTTTCAGCACTACGTTAGTTTACAAGGTGATGTGGCAACAAAACAGAATTTAATCATTTTTCCAGAATATGCAGGCACATTACAAAGAGTGTATGTAAAAGAAGGACAACGTGTTACAAAAGGGCAATTATTAGCGGTAATTAATGATGGCGGATTAAGTCAACAAGTAGCGCAATTAGAAGTACAAGCCGCTTTGGCAAAAACAACTTTTGAGCGTCAAAAACGTTTGTGGAATCAAAAAATAGGTTCTGAAATACAATTTTTACAAGCGAAAACAAATTACCAAGCACAAAAAAATGCGGTAAAACAACTCAAACAACGATTTGCTAAAACACGTGTAACCGCACCTTTTTCGGGAATTATTGATGATGTAATTTCAGAACAAGGTCAAATAGTTGCACCAGGACAAAGCATGCTGTTTAGAATTGTAAATCTGAGCAATATGTATGTAAAAGCAGATGTGCCTGAGAGTTATTTATCAAAAATTAAACGAGGAAGTTTGGTAAAAGTTGGCTTTTCATCTATCGGAAAAGAAGTTGTTGGTAAAGTGCGTCAGGTTTCTAATATCATCAACCCAAATAACAGAACATTTAGTATTGAAGTTGCTGTACCTAATAAAGACAAAATGATAAAACCCAACTTGATTGCGAATTTAGAAATTTTAGATTATCAAAAAGAAAATGCACTGTTAATTCCTACCGATATAATTCAAGAAAACGCGCAAGGAGAAAAATTTGTTTTTATCGTAAAACCTACTAAAAACAACGAAGCAACTGTTGTAAAAACGTTGATTACAACAGGTGTTTCTTATAAAAACAAGGTAGAAGTTCTTAACGGATTACAGCCAAATACTACTATTGTAAAAGAAGGAGCTGTTACTTTAAGAGACGGTTTAACAGTAAATACAAGTCTTTAAAACTATGGAAAACAAGAAAGTAAAATACTTTGGCATGTCATCATGGTCAATAGAAAACAGTAAAACGGTTGCTGTAATTATGGTCATTATTATTGTTGGCGGATTGATGTCTTACTTAGGTTTGCCAAGAGAATCTTTTCCAGAAGTAATTGATTCTAAAATTTATATCAACTCTATTTTTCCTGGTAATTCTGCCGAAGATGTAGAAAAATTGGTTACAAAACCTTTAGAAGAACTATTTGATGATATTTCTGGAGTAGAAAAAATAACTTCTACAACGGTACAAGGGTTTTCGTCTATTCAAGTGCAGTTTGAAGATGATATTTCGCCAGAAGCTGCAAAAGTAAAGATTAAAGACAAAGTTGATGCCGCAAAAGCACAACCCGATTGGCCAACGTTAGATAATGGTTCTGTGGTAGAACCCAACGCTTTTGAACTAAATATTGCCGAATTACAACCCATTGCAAACATCAATCTAACAGGAGATTTTACTTCAGAGCAACTCAAAAAATTTGCCGAAGATTTACAAAATGATATTGAGCAACTCACCGAAATTAAAGAAGCCAAAATTTTAGGAGTTCAAGATAAAGAAGTAGAAGTAGCTGTAGATGTACATAAAATTACCGCAGCAAACATCAGTTTAAATAATATTATTGGCGCCATTCAAAAAGAAAATTTAACCATTTCTGGCGGAAATATCATTCAAAACGGAATGCGCAGAAACGTGCGTGTTATTGGCGAGATAAAACATCCGAAGGATTTAGAAGAAATCGTTGTAAAAAACGAAAATGGCGTGGTATTACTGCGTGATGTTGCCAAAGTACGATTTAAAGAAAAAGACCGAACCACTTTTGCGAGAGAATACGGAAAACCTGTGGTTATGATTAATTTACTAAAGAAAAGTGGTAAAAACATGATTTCGGCATTGGCAAAAACCAAGCAAGTAGTAAAAGAAGCACAAAAAAAGTATTTGCCATCAAATTTAAAAATCACGTTTACAAGCGATCAATCTGTACGTACAGAAGCGTCGGTTGCCGAACTAGAAAACAGCATTATTTTCGGAGTGCTTTTAGTGGTGATTGTCTTGATGTTTTTTCTCGGATTTAGAAACGCATTGTTTGTGGGTATCGCCATTCCGTTATCTATTTTAATGTCTTTTTTAATCTTACCTATTTTTGGAGATTTCTTAGGATTAAACATCACGTTAAATACCATGGTGCTTTTTGCCACCGTAATGGGACTCGGAATGTTGGTTGACAACGGTATTGTTGTGGTAGAAAACGTGTACCGATTAATGGATCAAGGCATGCCAAGGTTAGAAGCCGCAAAACAAGGAGTTGGCGAAATCGCGTGGCCTATTATTGCCTCTACAGCAACCACTTTAGCCGCTTTTTTACCCTTAGGATTTTGGCCCGGAATGATGGGGAAATTCATGATTTATTTTCCACTAACCTTAGCGATGGTTTTAGGTTCTTCACTTTTTATCGCGCTAGTAATCAACTCGATGCTCACCTCTGTTTTTATGAAAACAGGAAAAGAAGAATTGAGAAAAAAAACGTTGCTGCTTTTTAGTATCTCTTTTGTTGTATTAGGAATTATTATGGTAACAATCGGTGCTATAAAAGAAATAAAAGCCTTGTTTGGTTTTGGTAATCTATTCATTTTATTGGCAATTATCTTATGGATACACAAATATTTATTATTACCAGCTACCGATAAATTTCAAAATGTTTGGTTGCCAGCATTAGAAAACAAATACAAACAATTTTTAGCCTACGCTTTAGAAGGAAAAAGAGCGTACGCCTTTGTTTTTGGTACGTTTGCATTGTTAGTTTTATCTTATTTTGTCTTTCGTATTTCGAAACCAAATACCTTATTTTTTCCTGATAATGAACCCAATCAAGCCATTGTATATATAGAATATCCTGAAGGAACAGACATAGAAAAAACGAATACACTTACCAAAAAAGTAGAAGCCATTGTTATTAATGAATTGGCTCAATTTACCTATACAAAAGACGGCGAATCGTATAATTTTATGGAAGAATCGATTGTTTCTCAAGTAGGAATCGGTGCAGGAAATCCTAGAAAAGATGCTTCGCAAAATGAAATGCCTCATAAAGGAAAAGTAACCGTTTTATTTAGAGAGTTTAAACACCGAGTTAATAAAGCAGGAAAAGCATTTAGTAGTAACGATGTGCTTTCTGATTTAAGAAAAAAATTACAACATTTTCCTGGAGTAAGTATTATTGTTGATAAAGATCAAAACGGTCCGCCAACAGGATATGCTATTAATATTGAAGTAAAAGGAGAAGATTACAAAAAAGTCTTATTAGAAGCAGAAAAAATTGAAGATTTTCTCAATCAAAAAAACATCTCTGGTATTGAAGGGTTGAAAATTGATGTAAACCAAAACAGGCCCGAATTAGAAGTATATGTTGATAGAAAAAAAGCAGGAAAATTAGGTTTAAGTACTCAAATGATTGGCGGTACATTACGACAAGCCATTTACGGAATAGACGCATCTACCTACAAAGAAAACGGTGATGATTATGATATTTACGTTCGTTTTAATAAAAAAAGCAGGTACAATGAAGACGATTTATTCAATCAAAAAGTAACCTTTAGAAACAATCGAGGAAAATTATTAACCATTCCTATTTCTGCTGTGATTTCTAAACGAAACATTGCTTCTTTTAGCTCTATAAAACGCAAGAATTTAAAACGAGTCATCACTGTTTATTCGAATGTTTTACAAGGATATAACGGAACAGAAATTGTAGGAAAAATTAAAAAAGCATTGGCAAATTATAAAATGCCACAAGACATCCATTTAGAATTTACAGGAGAGCAAGAAGAAAAAGCCAAACAAATGGCATTTTTATCGAAAGCGTTACTCATTGCCATGGCGTTAATTTTGTTGATTATTGTAGCTCAATTTAACTCGGTTTCTAAACCCATCATCATTTTTGTAGCCATTGTTTTGAGTTTTATTGGTGTGCTTTTTGGGATGGTTATTTTTGGAGATGATTTTGTAGTGATGATGACAATGATGGGTGTAATTTCGCTCGCAGGAATTGTGGTAAACAACGCCATTGTTTTGATTGATTACACACAACTATTAATAGATAGAAAAAAACAAGAATTAGGAATTGATGAACGCGATTTATTACCAAAAGAAGATTATTTTGAAGCAATTGTAGAAGGAGGAAAAGCACGTTTGCGCCCTGTTTTATTAACAGCAATTACTACTATTTTAGGATTGGTCCCCTTAGCAATTGGATTAAATGTAGATTTTATTACCTTGTTTACTGAGTTTGATCCTAAAATTTATATAGGTGGCGATAACACCAAATTTTACGAACCGATGTCTTGGACAATTATTTACGGATTAACCTTTGCTACTTTTTTAACTTTAGTAATTGTACCCGTAATGTTTTATTTATTAAACAGAATGAAAATTCAGTTTAAAAAAGTTTAAAATTATAAAAGAAAACTACTTTTCATCAAAGTATTTTGTTAACTAAAAAAAGGGTTGGAAACACATGTTTTCAACCCTTTTTGATGTATTATTTTGGTATTAATTTTTATAAATTTTGCTAATTAATACTTCGCCAGAATCTAAAATAGCTTTTACAATAAAAATACGATTTGATTGTAAAGAAGATGATTGTAGGCTAATTAAATTTGCTTGTTTTTTGCTTTGAGCAACTTCTTTTCCTAAGAGGTCAAACACCATTACTTTATTGATAATTTTTCCGTTAGGTGCTTTAATTTTAAGTTCAGAAAAAGACCCTGTAATAAATAGTCTATTAGAAAAAACTTCGTCATTTACATCTAAGGCATTTGCGTCGGTTGTTATTTGTAAAATAAATCTTTGATTATTAATACCTGCATTTGTAATTGAAAAAGTGTAATTACTTTCCTTTAAATTATGCTGAATATTTAATTCATTATCAATTAATATTACTTCAGAGGAATGCAATACACCTTCAAAATGATCAATACTAACCGTAAATGTACCAACATCATTAATGCTAAATCCTAAAGGGATGTTTTCTGTTTCTTTTAATACAGATTTTCCTTGTATCCCATAAGGATTATCATCAATAATCGAATAAAAACTTGCTTTTGCGCCACCATCTAAACGTAAACCATCAAAAATTCTATCAACGCCATCAGTAGCTTCATCAAAAAAGCCAATTAATAATTGACTAAAAGAATTTTCGCCAAATAAATTTAACCAAATTTTGTTTTTTTCTTGAGGTGTAGTTCTGTAAAAATTTGTGTTATTTCCTGTTACCCTAATTGCATTGGTAAATGTGATGTTTGATGTAGAAAGCGCCTGTACAAAAAAACCTTGACCTGTTGCAATAGCTCCTGTTGGCGCTACACAGCCGCTGCATCCTGCAGTACCGCCAGATCCGTTCCAAGAAACATAATCATCTTGCGTAAAATTTTGTGTAAAACTTGCATCGGTATTATGAGTCCAAAAATAAATAGTACCGCCAATATTTGGGTTTGCAACAATTAAATCATCAGCATTTATTGCTGAAGGATATGGATTCCCAATCAAATTCCAATCATTATCTGCATTGGCGTCATTGTTAAAAGTTAAACCTACAATAACATCACCATTATTAAAATTAGATCCCGTAAAAGATGCTGTATAAATACCAGGAAAATTCCCGTTTGTAGGCCCTTTAGTTATATATCCAACACCAGTATTCATAGTAGTTGTGCTAGTTGCAGTATCCCAATCTTGTGTGTTTGGATTAAATGAATAATAATTATCGGCATTTTGAACAACTTCAGCTAATGTAGAATTGATTAAGGGAGAAGACCAGTATGTATACACATGTTCTGAAGGTAAAGAAGTACTATTTCTATTTACGGTAAAAGTACCTGCTCCTGTTACATTTCCTATCGATGAAACTTGTACTAAACTAGCGCCGTCTTCAACAATAATTGTTCCGTTATTTACAAGATTGTTTTCAATTTTTAAATATTTACCTGCAGAAATGGTTAAAGTAATTCCGCTTTTAACTTCACATTCGCAAGTTTCAATAGATGTACCTGTATAATTTGCATTTAAAATTACCTTTACGGTGTTTGTAGGGATTCCATTACTCCAATTTCCATTCCATGTTGTGGTAGATTCAGTATCTCCAATAATAATTGCATCATCAAAAACCCATTGCTCATTGACACTGTTATTTTTTGCTTCTATTTTTATTCTAAGCGTTGGAGACGATGGTAATCCTGTAATTTTTAAAGTACTATATCCATCTGTTGTTCTGTCTCCTGTTCCTGCTGGTGAAAAAATTGTGGTAACATTATTTCCATCATAAACAGCTGTAGCAATACCTGTTCCTCCTGTAAAAGACCATCGTGCGTTTGCAGCAGCAGCACCAGTTACTGTAACTTCTTCTGAGTATGTTCCCCCCCGTCTGTACTTACAAATAATTTTACATAATCTGTTGTTTCTGCACCATTTCCACTTGTACTAGAAAATGAGGCTAAACGGATAGAAAAGGCAGTATTTGTATAGCTAGAAGCATCGATAGTTGTAAATTCAATAATTCCAACTGCATTATTAACTTCAATTCCTTGTGTACCGTTTACATATTTTGGAGCAGCGGGTGTATTTCCATTTCCTGTTGATGTTGTAGTTGATGTTCCTGTATATGTTAAAACAGGAACTGTAGGTGTTATTTCGAAATTTTGTTGAAAAAGAGTTGCGCCAGAAACTGTTGTGCAATTTATAGGGTTTGTGCCAACACCTGTTGTCCCTGTACCTGCAATGTTAAAGGTGTAAGTACCCTCATTAGTATCATTATTTAAAAGAGTAATGGTTGCTGTTCTTATTCCATCTGCACTCGGATTAAAAGT
>CAMZMA010000121.1 GCA_947311815.1 uncultured Flavobacteriaceae bacterium | reverse complement strand
CATATTTTTCTTTTTTATACTTTTTTTGCTAATTCTAACAACTTTAGCGTTGTTCTTACATTACGAGAAGTAGCTGTTACATGTAATTTTTTCTCGAAGCTTTTTATATTCATTTTCGAATCGCTATAACTTACATAATACATGTAAATTATAGCGATTCGAAAATGAATATAAAAAGCTTCGAGAAAAAATTACATGTAACAGCTACTTCTCGTAATGTAAGAACAACGCTAAAGTTGTTAGAATTAGCAAAAAAAGTATAAAAAAGAAAAATATGATTACCATAATAGCAGCCATTGCAAAAAATAATGCCTTAGGAAAAGACAATGATTTAATTTGGCACTTACCTGCCGATTTAAAACGGTTTAAAAAAGTAACAACAGGACATCATATTTTAATGGGACGTAATACTTTTGAATCTATCGGAAAGCCTTTACCAAATAGGACTACGGTGATTATAACACGTAACAAACGCTATAAAAAAGAAGGATGTAAAGTAGCCTATAGCATCGAAAAAGCACTACATATTGCCAAAGATGATGATGCTATTTTTATTATTGGAGGTGCGCAAATTTACAAACAAGCCATAGAAAAAGGGTTGGTAGATCGTTTAGATATTACTTTGGTGCATCAAGAGTTTGAAGCCGATGTTTTCTTTCCGAAAATAGATCCTAAAATATGGAAAGAAGCAGCAAGAAAAGATTTTAAAGCTGATGAAAAAAACAATTACGATTATAGCTTTGTTTCGTATGTGTTGAGAGAAAAATAATTGCATTTTATCTAATAAAACGTTAAAAAATGTTAAACCTCTTGCCTTTTGATGTACAAGAGTTTTTTTATTTTAATTTTGAAAAAAACAATCTAAAAGCAACTACCATGAAAAAAATGCTCTTTCCTATTCTTTGTGCAAGTATTATTTTTGTTTCTTGTAAAGAAGAAAAAACACACAAAACCATAGCAGTGACCTATCCTAAAACCAATAAAATACCCGTTGTAGATACTTATTTTGATACCAAAGTAACCGATAATTATCGTTGGTTAGAAGATGATAGAAGCAAAGAAACCGAAGCGTGGGTAAAAGACGAAAACAATGTTACGTTTGATTATTTACGTAAAATTCCGTTTAGAGAACAATTAAAAGATCGTTTGTCTGAATTATGGAATTACGAAAAAGTTGGCACACCTTTTACCGAAGGAGATTACACGTATTTTTATAAAAATGATGGGTTGCAAAACCAATATGTAATCTATCGCAAAAAAGGCGATGAAGAAGCCACCGTTTTTTTAGATCCAAATACTTTTTCTGATGATGGTACAACATCTTTAGGAAGTGTAAGTTTTTCTAAAGACGGTAAAACCGTTGCTTATGCTATTTCTGAAGGCGGTAGCGATTGGAGAAAAGTAATTGTGATGGATGTTGCATCAAAAAAAATAAAAGAAGATACGTTGGTTGATGTGAAATTCTCAGGAATTTCTTGGTACAAAAACGATGGATTTTATTACTCAAGTTATGACAAACCCAAGGGAAGCGAATTGTCTGCTAAAACAGATCAACACAAATTATACTATCATAAATTAGGGACATCGCAAAAAACAGATGCCGTAATTTTTGGAGCAACTCCTGCCGAAAAACATCGTTATGTGGGTGGTTACTTAACCGAAGACAATCGGTTTTTAATTGTAACAGCTTCTAAATCTACCTCTGGTAATAAGTTATTTATCAAAGATTTATCGAGAAAAAACAACAAATTAGTACCTGTAGTTTCTAATTTTGACAGTGATTCTTACATCATCGATAACAGAGGAAATACATTATATATTTCTACCAATTTAAACGCACCAAACAAACGAATTGTTACCGTTGATGCTAACCATCCGCAGCCAAAAAATTGGAAAGATTTTATCCCAGAAAAGGAAAATGTATTATCTGTTTCTTCTGGCGCAGGATATTTCTTTGCAAAGTATATGGTAGATGCCGTTTCTAAAGTATATCAATATGATTTTGACGGAAAGCTTATCAGAGAAATTAAATTACCTGGCGTAGGAAGCGCAGGTGGTTTTGGTGGAAAAACCGATGCAAAAGAATTGTATTTTTCGTTTACCAATTACAATACACCAAATTCATCGTATAAATTTAACCCGAAAGACGGAAGTTATACCTCGTATTGGAAACCAAATATCAATTTTAATTCCGATGATTTTGAAAGTAAACAAGTGTTTTATACATCAAAAGACGGTACAAAAATTCCGATGATTATTACCTATAAAAAAGGAATGGAATTGAATGGTGAAAATCCGACGATATTATATGGTTACGGCGGATTTAATATCAGTTTAACACCATCTTTTAGTATTGCAAACGCTGTTTGGATGGAACAAGGCGGTGTATATGCCGTACCTAATTTACGTGGTGGTGGCGAATACGGAAAAAAGTGGCACGATGCAGGTACGCAACTAAAAAAACAAAATGTGTTTGATGATTTTATTGCGGCGGCAGAATATTTAATCACCCAAAACTATACTTCTACCAACTATTTAGCTATTAGAGGAGGCTCTAACGGAGGTTTATTAGTAGGCGCAGTGTTAACGCAAAGACCCGATCTAATGAAAGTGGCGTTACCCGCAGTTGGTGTGTTAGATATGTTGCGTTATCACACTTTTACTGCAGGCGCAGGTTGGGCGTACGATTACGGAACAGCACAACAAAGCAAAGAAATGTTTGATTATTTAAAAGGATACTCGCCAGTGCACAACGTAAAAAAAGGCACAAAATATCCTGCAACGTTAATTACTACAGGCGATCATGATGATAGAGTAGTGCCAGCACATAGTTTTAAATTTGCAGCCGAATTACAAGACAAACAAGCAGGCGAAAACCCTGTATTGATTAGAATTGAAACCAATGCAGGTCATGGAGCAGGAACTCCTGTTGCTAAAACCATTGAACAATATGCAGATATTTTTGGTTTTACACTCTATAATATGGGTTTTGATACATTGCCAAATCCGCCTAAAAAAACGTTGAAAGATTAGTTAAATCTTATTGTAAAGAAGCACGACAAGATAATCTTATTTTGATAAAAATACCAGTACCTGTCAGGGTTTCCTTCTTTAGCTAGATTTTGCTTAGTGGCGATATTTAAATATAGGTTAAAGGAATGTTAATCCAATTTTACGATTTAAACCTTGTTCAAAAATTCGGATTAAAGTGGATAGCTGAATGTTTCCTTTAGCATTCTCTAATTTAGAAATATAACTTTTTTTTGTTCCTGTTTTTTCGGCTAATTGTTCTTGAGTCATTTTTGCTTCTTTTCTAGCTTCTTTTAACATTTCAGAAATAATAAACATTTGAGCATTCTCTTCATATTTATTTCTGCCTTCAGTTCCTATTTTTCCGTGTTCAACTTCAATAAGTTGTTCAAAATTAGTTATGTTTTTATATTTATCCATTTCCTTTGTTTTTTTGTTCAAAATATTTTTCCATTAATTTTTTTGCTTTTTCAATTTCTTTTTTTGGTGCCTTCTGGGTTTTCTTTTGAAATCCATTAAAAAGAACAACTAATTTACCTTTGTCAAAACAGCAAAATATTCGATAAATATTTGACTGATAATCAATTCTTATTTCATAAAGTCCTTTAGTTCCAGTTAAATGTTTGAGAAACTTTTTAGGAACTTTATTCACTTGCTTTATTAATTCAAAAGCATATTGTATTTTTCCTTTAACTTTTGAATTCTGTTTTTGATAAAACTCAATAAAATGATTTTCAAAGAATATTATTTTTCTAATCATGTAGCAAAGTTAACTTAAAAGATAACTTTTTGCAAGTTTTGAAATCGTTTTTTGCGATTCGTTTTTTATACATACCAAAGGAGGATAAACACATTCTAACAGGTGTTTTTATAAAATCGTTATAATTTTTTGACTAATTCCGTTCCAAATAACGGTGTCTTTTTGTTGTTTTCCTAAGAGCAATTTCCCGATAGGAGCATCAGAAGAAATAGCAAAATAATCTTCATTATTTACTGTTAGTTTACCTGCGCTTACACTTAAAAAGTAGTTGTTTGTAGTTGTAATTACTACACTACCTAAATGCACCGTATTCGTTGTTTTAGAAACATCAATTTTAGATAAAACATCTTTCATTTTAGAAACAACCGAAAATTGTTGTCCTGCTTTTTCCATTTCTAATTGCAACATTGCTCTACCTGTTTCATGTTTATCGCCTGCCGAACTTTTGGTTTCAGATTGTAATGCTTTTTGATGAGAAGTAATGCTTGTTTCAATTGTTTGCAAACGTTTATTGACGATTTCTGTACAAAGAGTGTATAATTGTTGTTTTAGGTTCATAGTAAATCTACTAATAGGTATCTGTATTCTTGTGGTTTTTTTACCTAATAATTAGGAGTCTTATAGGTAAATAGTTTTTGTAATTTACAAAATAAATGACAATGGTTAAATTTTATTCTTAACCTCAATCCATTTACTCATGTATTTTGTGGCTTGTAAAGTTTGATGTTGAAGTAGGTTTCCTAAAAAATTTTGAGTTCTGTGTTTTTTTAAATGAATATAAATATCATTCATTTTTTTGATAAAAGGCATACTCAAAGAATCTTTATTATAGCATTGATTGATGATGTGAATTCCGTTTTTTTGGGCTTCTTTCCAAATTGATTGGTCGGTATATAACTCTACTGACTTTTTAGCAAAGTCATTAAAATTATCGGTAATAAAACCATTCCAAGGCAAATTTTTATGCATGCCTTCTGCGCCAATTGTTGTGGTTACACTAGGTGTGCCACAAACCATGGCTTCGGTAAGTTTTCCTTTAATACCAGCACCAAATCGTAAAGGAGCTAAAACCACTTTGGCGTTTTCTACTATTTTTTGAGCATTTTTAGTGAAGCCTTTTACCATAAATCCTTCTTTTTTATGGTGCAATTCTAAAATTTGTTGTGTTGGGTACGCACCATAAATATGTAATTCGGCTTTTGGTAGTTGTTTTTTAATGGGTTTCCAAATTGTGTTTTTTAGTTGTAAAACAGCATCAACATTGGGTTGGTGTAAAAAATTACCGATACACACAAAATGATGTCGCTCTTCAAAAGATTTCCATTTCTTTTGGGTTTTTGCATCAATTGCATTTAATAAAAAAGGCAAATGGTAAAGGATATTTTTATCAATTTTAAACAGATTTTGTAGTAAATCCATTTCAAAAGTAGAGATGATTAACGACAAATCGCAGCGTAAAATAGCGGCGATTTCTCGTTGGGTAATTGTAGCAGAAAGTAAATCATCTAAAGAAAAATCAATTCCTTTTTTTAGCGCTTCATGTCTTGTTTTTCTGAGTGAGTGTAAATCTTCGGTGTCTAAAATCCTAAGTGCATTTGGGCAGTTTTCTGCTACACGCCAACCAAATTGTTCTTCGGTAGTAAATCGGTCGAAAACAACAAGAGTTGGATTCAGTTTTTGCACAAAATCATCAAAAGAAGCATGGTTTAATTGAATAGAGACTTCATCAATACCGAGTGCAGATAAATCGGTTGCTTTTTCTCCTTTTACTGATGTAGAAGCAAACGTAATTCGGTAATTTTTTACTAAAAATAATTCAATCAATTGCAACATCCTACTGCCTGCAGCAGAAGAATTGGGTTCTACCCAAACGGTACCAATAATTAAAACCGAATGTTGCAATTATTTGAGTCTTTGTTGGTAGGCTTTTCGTTTTGTGCTTGCCCAATTTTTCATCATTTCTACCTGTTTATTGGTTAATCTAGCTTCATTGTGCATTAATAAATATGATTTTAGAGGCATTTCTTTTTCGTCTAGTTCTTCAATGATTTCTTCTAATTTATGGTCTTTTTTCTTTATAGAATACGATTGCCATTCAGAGAAATTAAGTTCTTCTTTTCCTTCTATTACATGAGCTGCCATTTTAAAACTAATAGGAGCAATATTACTATACCAAGGGTATTTGGTACGGTTGCTATGGCAATCTGCACAGGCATTTTTTATGATTTCGCCCACTTCGGTAGGTGCGTTGGTATCTGCTAAAAACGGAGCGAGTTTCATGTCTCCTTCGTTCTTATCTGGGCGAAAAAATTGGATGGTAACCATTAAAATAACCAACGGAGCAATAATGTATTTTGTAAATTGTTTTCTCATTTTATGTAATTTTTAATTCGACGTAACAAAAGTACTAAGCTACGGTTAAAAATCAACAATAATATGTATTTTTGTTATTTAAAATAGTACTAAAAATAGTTACAATGAAATACGACATCATCGTTATAGGTTCTGGACCTGGTGGTTATATTGCCGCAGTGAGAGCTTCTCAATTAGGAAAAAAAGTTGCCATTATAGAAAAATATAGTACCCTTGGCGGCACTTGTTTAAATGTAGGATGCATTCCATCAAAAGCATTATTAGACTCTTCGCATCATTATTACGATGCTGTTCATCATTTTGATATACACGGTATTTCTATTGAAAAACCAACGGTAGATTTTGCAAAAATGGTGGCTCGTAAAGAAACGGTAGTTTCTCAAACCACTGCAGGAATCCAATATTTAATGGATAAGAATAAGGTAGATGTTTACGAAGGATTGGGTTCTTTTGTAGATGCTACACATGTAAAAATCACTAAAAATGATGGTACTGATGAAACGATTGAAGGTGTAAATATCATCATAGCAACAGGTTCTAAACCTTCTACATTGCCATTTATTTCGATTGATAAAGAGCGTGTAATTACCTCTACCGAAGCGTTAAAATTATCAGAAATCCCAAAACATTTATTGGTGATTGGTGGTGGTGTTATCGGTTTAGAATTAGGTTCTGTTTACAAACGTTTAGGAGCTGATGTAACCGTTATTGAATATGCGCCAAAAATTACACCAACAATGGATGCTGATGTGTCTAAAGAATTGCAAAAAGTATTAAAAAAACAAGGAATGAAATTTGCTGTAGGTCATGGCGTTTCATCTGTAGAAAGAAAAGGCGATGAAGTGGAGGTAAAAGCTACCGATAAAAAAGGGAAAGAAGTTACTTTTACAGGCGATTATTGCTTGGTTGCTGTGGGTAGAAAACCGTTTACAGACGGATTAAATTTAGCCGCTGCAGGCGTAAAATTAAACGACCGAAAACAAGTAGAAGTAAATAATCATTTACAAACAAGTACTAAAAATATTTACGCCATTGGCGATGTAATTGAAGGAGCAATGTTAGCGCATAAAGCCGAAGAAGAAGCGGTTGTTGTTACTGAGTTTATTGCGGGTCAAAAACCACATATCGATTATAATTTAATTCCAGGAGTCGTTTATACATGGCCAGAAGTTGCTGCTGTTGGTAAAACCGAACAAGAATTAAAAGATGCAGGTGTAGATTATAAATCGGGTAAATTTTTGATGCGTGCATTAGGACGCTCTCGTGCTAGTGGAGATATTGACGGATTTGTAAAAATACTAGCCAACAAAACTACCGATGAAATTTTAGGAGTTCATATGGTTGGGGCAAGAGCTGCCGATTTAATTATGGAAGCGGCAGTTGCTATGGAGTATAGAGCATCGGCAGAAGATTTAGCACGTATTTGTCACGGACATCCAACCTATTCTGAAGCAGTAAAAGAGGCTGCCAAAGCTGCTTGGGACGGAAAACCGTTGAATGCGTAATTTAACATTAGTAAAAAATATAGACCTCACAGGTTTTGAAAACCTGTGAGGTCTTTTGTTTATAGGTATGACAAACCAAAATGAGATGTTTTCTTAACCTGGGTTCGATATAAGAATCGAAGTAAAAATTCAATAAATACGTGAGAT
>CAMZMA010000120.1 GCA_947311815.1 uncultured Flavobacteriaceae bacterium | reverse complement strand
TTTCTATCACCGCCAAAGATTGATTGTGTAGAACGGTATCTCCGTCTTTTACTAAAATCACCTCAAACTGTCCGCTCGATTTTGCAAATAGTTTTTCTGGCGGAAAAGTAGTAGTAATCATTACTTGGGTTGTAATTACGTCTGGGTATTTTACAAACCATGTAATTCCTAACAAACCAATAATGAGTAGTAATAATAAAGTATTTCCCCAACGTATCATCCAATGAGGTACTTTGGTTAGTATTTCTTGTACTTCTTCGCTTCGTATTTGTATGTCTTTGTTTTCTTGTGGCATAATTATGTTTTGTCATTACGAACGTAGTGAAGTAATCTAGTTATTCTAGATACAGATTACTTCGTCCTGCGTCCTCGTAATGACGTATTATAATGTTCATTTTTCATAAAAGAACTATTTTTTGTCATTGCGAAGGAGAAACAACTGTGGCAATCACATTCTCTTAATGAAAAGGTTGTCTTTTCTGCCGAAAGATAGCTTCGTCCTATGTTCTCGCTATGACGTGTTTTATATTGCTTCTTTTCTATAGCGTTACTTTCCTAAATTCAATTGATTTTTCACCAAATGGTAATAACTTCCTTTTAGTACAATCAATTCTGTATGATTTCCTTTTTCAATAATTTTTCCTTTGTCTAATACGACTATTTGATGTGCGTTTTGTACCGTACTTAACCTGTGTGCAATTACTACGGCGGTTTTATCAGCAAAAAAAGTATTGAGGTTTTCCATAATTACTTTTTCGTTATTGGCATCTAATGCGCTGGTAGCTTCATCAAAAAACAAAAATTTCGGATTTTTATACACCGATCGTGCAATTAACAAACGTTGTTTTTGTCCTGTACTTAAACCTGAGCCTTCACTCCCTATTTTGGTGTTGTATCCTAAGGGTAATCCGTCTATATAATCGCTTATGTTGGCAACATGTATGGCGTGTTGTAATTTTTTGGTATCAACATAATCCTCGCCAACAGCAATGTTTTTAGCAATCGTATCATTAAAAATATAGCCTTCTTGCATTACTACACCGATATGAGAACGCCATACTTTTTGTGATATATTTTTTAAATTGAAATTATCAATCATAATTTCTCCTTTATCAACCTGATAAAAACCTAACAATAATTTCATTAAGGTAGATTTTCCGCTGCCACTTACGCCAACAATAGCAGTGGTTTTATTGGCAGGAATTTCTAAGGATAAATCTTTGAGTACAGGTTCTAATCCGCCCGTATATCTAAAGCTAATATTGTTAAGTTTGATGTTGGCATTTTGCGGTATGTTGGTTACTTTTTCATCTTCTGGATTTTCTTCATTGTCCATATTATGAATTTCGCCCAATCTATCGATAGATATTTGAGCATCTTGCACATCTCTCATAAAGTTGATAAGTTGCGTAATCGGGCCATTTAATTGCCCAACAATATAGCTGATTGCCATCATCATACCCAAGGTAATTTGTCCGTCAATCACCAATTTGGCAGATAAAATGGTAACAAACATGTTTTTTAGCTCATTGATAAAATTAGAACCGACGCTTTGGGTTTGCTCTAAAGCTAAACTTTTGGTAGCAACTTTAAATAAACGTGCTTGTACGTATTCCCAATTCCAACGCATACGTCTTTCGGCATTGTGTAGTTTTATTTCTTGCATGCCGTTTATGAGTTCAATAACCTTACTTTGTTCTTGACTTACTTGCGAAAATCGTTTGTAATCGAGTTCTTTTCGTTTTTTAAAAAAGAATAACACCCACGCAAAATACAAGATGCTTCCGATAACAAAAACGGCAAAAATTTGCAGACTATAATAGCCTAAAACGATGCTAAAAATCACCAAATTGAATAATGAAAATAAAACTGTTAATGAGGATGTCGTTAAAATACGCTCAATCCGTTTGTGATCGTTGATGCGTTGTAATAAATCTCCTGTCATTCGAACATCAAAATAAGAAATGGGTAATTTCATCAGTTTGATAAAGAAATCTGAAATTAACGAAATATTTATCCGTGTACTTAAATGTAGGAGAATCCAACTTCTAATAATTTCTAAGGATGCTTTACCGATAAACAAAAAAAGTTGTGCAAAAAGTATCAAGTATATAAAATTAATATCCTGATTTTTAATACCCACATCTACCACACTTTGGGTTAAAAACGGTAAAATAAGTTGCAGTAAACTACCTGCTAATAAGCCAATAATAAGCTGAATAAGAAACTTTTTATACTTAAAAAGGTATTTGAAGATAAAACTGAATCCAAATTTTTCGTCTTTGTCAAATTCTGTTTGATAAAATAGTGGTGTAGGTTCTACTAATAAAGCAATCCCTTCTTCGGTGTTTTCGGTGGCGTTGTTACCAATCCAACGAGTAATAAATTCTTCTTTGGTGTAGCTAATCAATCCGTGGGCAGGATCGGAAATAAAAAGCCTTTCTTCCGTCTTTCCAAAGGAAAGAAACTTGAGCAATTTGCTAAAAACTCCTTCCGCTTGTGCTGAGCGAGATCCGAAGTATTGGGAAGGTTGAGAAGGGCTTTTATACAGCACCACATAATGGTTTTTATTCCAATGTACAATACAAGGTAAAGGGGCTTCTAAGAGTTTGTTGTACGATAGTTTTACGCCCAAAGATTTAAACCCCATAGATTCTACGGCATCACTTAAGCCTAATAAACTACTGCCTTCTCTAGTGGTTTCGCTTAAACTACGTAACTGTTGGGTGTTAATGAGTTTGCCATAGTGTTTGGCTATGATTTTTATACAGGTTGGGCCACAGTCTTTGGCTTCGGTTTGTTGGTATGTTGGGAAGGGTTTCAAGTAGGGTTTATTGTCTTAAAATATGGTTATTATTCCTGTTTTTACTTACATTGTTTTAAAAGCCTTTGCTACTGAGTAACAAAGGCTGAAAAAAATGTAAATTATTGACAGATGCTATATTGACCAGCTGGTGTAGTTATTAATGTGCATGCTGTTGGAGAAGGACAAGGAGGGTCAAGAGGTCTGCCACATCTTATGTCGTAATAATTATTTGGCATTCCTTCTCTGATACCTCCATTAATATTTTTTTGTTCCGTTTTGTTTAAAGCTTTTCC
>CAMZMA010000119.1 GCA_947311815.1 uncultured Flavobacteriaceae bacterium | reverse complement strand
TCAGCAGATGTAACTATTACGCAAAAAGACATCACCATAACGGCAGATGACATTACCAAACCCGAAGGAGCAACAGATCCAGCACTTACATATAGTATAACTACAGGTAGTTTAGTGAATAGTGACGCTTTTTCAGGAAATTTATCAAGAGTCGCAGGAGAAGCTGTGGGTACCTATGCCATAGAACAAGGAAGTGTTACAGCAGGAAACAATTACAACCTTTCTTTTGTAAGCGGTATATTTACCATTACCTCTACAGCAGGAATAGAAGATACACTACTTAGTAAAAGTATTAAAATGTATCCAAACCCTGTAAAAGATATTTTTAACATAGAGGTAAACAATCAAATTACGGTAAAAGAAGTACTTATTTATAGCGTACTAGGAAAAGTTATATATCGAGAAAAAAACACAACCAAATTTTCTATTGGTACACTTCCTGAAGGAGTATATTTGGTAAAGGTAATCACCAATAAAGGAATTGGTTTTAAAAGAATTGTAAAAAAATAGTAGTATTCAATAAAAAATGTAAAACAGTTTCATCAGTAGTCATATTAAAAAACGGTAATTATAACAAATATTAGATTTCTTTTAACAAGTTTAAAAAAATTAAGATCAGTACCTAACTACATAAGTTTGTCTAATTTTAATTTGCTTGTCGGTTCATGCTCAGTCGAGAACTATTGTAGATTATTTATATAATAACAAGGTCTCGACTGCGCTCGACAAATCTTATCCCTGTATTCTGACGCCTTATATCCCTTAGGTTAATAAACTGACGATTTTTAACTCACAATTGATATAAAAACTGCATTTCACTAAAAAAAACTGCATTTTACTAAATCTTTTTACTTTTTTCAAAACACTTCCCTACTTTTAGTGTTATTATCAAAATTTACACACATTAATCAAACCTCCATAAGCTATAAACCCCATTGGTTTGATCTGGTAGACTAAAAGCCTGCTTCGTAAAAATTTTACAACATTGTATTTATGTAATTCGTGTCAAATTTTGAAACTAATAACAACTTAAAAAACTTGTAGTATGAAAAAAAAATATTTTAAAACAACGCCTCAACTATGTTTCCTTATTTCGTGTTTCCTTTTTAACCTAAACACAACAGCACAAAACCCTGTTTTTGTAGCTCAACCTGATAACCCTTTTGGGTTAGTAAATATTGGATCTTATAGTAACCCAACGTTTATAGACATTGATAACGATGGAGATTTAGATTGTTTTGCAGGAGAACAGTCTGGAAACTTCAAATTCTTTGAAAACACAGGAACCGCCACTGTCCCCGTTTTTACAACAGCAGTAACCAATCCTTTTGGTCTGGCAGATATAGGAATTCTTAGCGCCCCCACATTTATAGACATTGATAATGATGGAGATTTAGATTGTTTTGCAGGAGAAAGTGGTGGAAACTTCAAATACTTTGAAAACATAGGAACCGTTACTGCCCCTAACTTTACTACTGTAGTAACCAATCCTTTTGGGTTGGCAGATATTGGAGTTCGTAGTGCCCCCACGTTTATTGACATCGATAATGATGGAGATTTAGATTGTTTTGCAGGAGAAAATACTGGGAATTTCAAATACTTTGAAAATACAGGCACTACTGCTACGCCTGTTTTTACAGCTGTAGTAACCAATCCTTTTGGGTTGGTAGATATTGGAGATTATAGCACCCCTACCTTTGTAGACATTGATAATGATGGCGATTTAGATTGTTTTGCAGGAGAAAGTACTGGAAATTTCAAATACTTTGAGCAAATAACAATACCAACAGTAACCACCATAGTAGCCAGCAACATTACCTCAACAACTACAAAAGTAGCTGGGAATATAAATACAGACGGAGGTAGCGCTGTTACCGAAAGAGGTATTGTGTATGCCGCAACTATTGACAACGCCAACCCAGAAATAGGAGGCACAGGAATAACCAAATGTATTAATGGTATAGCAGGTACAGGAAGTTTTACAAAATTAGTTACAGGGTTAACTGCAAATATAAATTATTCATACAAAGCTTACGCCATTAACGGAGTAGGCACAAGCTACGGCGACGTACAAACATTTACTACCTTACCAACAGGAGTCCATACGCCTGTTTTTCTAGCCCAACCAGACAATCCTTTTGATTTAACTGATATTGGTCTTTTTAGTGCTCCAACGTTTATTGATATCGACAATGATGGAGATTTAGATTGTTTTGCAGGAGAAAGATATGGAAATTTCAAATACTTTGAAAACGCAGGAACGGCAACTACCCCTCTTTTTACTACTGTAGTAAGCAACCCTTTTGGGTTGACAGATATTGGATTTAATAGCAAGCCAACGTTTATAGATATTGATAGTGATGGAGATTTAGATTGTATTACAGGAGAATTTGATGGAAACTTCAAGTACTTTGAAAACACAGGAACGGCGGCTACCCCTCTTTTTGCAGCAGTAATCATAAATCCTTTTGGGCTAACAAATATAGGGAATTATAGTACTACCTCGTTTATAGATATTGATAATGATGGAGATTTAGATTGTTTTTCTGGAGAAAATTTGGGAGACTTCAAATACTTTGAAAATATAGGTACCGCCACTGTCCCTACTTTTGCAGCAGCAATCACAAATCCTTTTGGGTTAGTAAATGTTGGAAGCTCTAATACTCCTACATTTATAGACATCGATAATGATGGAGATTTAGATTGTATTGCAGGAGGAAGTGGTGGAAGCTTCAAATACTTTAAAAACACAGGAACTCCTACCTCTCCTGTTTTTACAACAGCAATTACCAACCCTTTTGGTTTGGCAGATATTGGAACTAGTAGTACTCCTATTTTTATTGACATTGATAATGATGGCGATGTAGATTGTTTTTCTGGAGAACAATATGGAAACTTCAAATTTTTTAAACAATCTAAAATATGGTCTGGAGGTACAGACACTAATTGGACTACCGCTACCAATTGGAGTTTAGGCTTTCTACCAACTACCACAGAAGACGTAGTAATTACAAATGTAGCAAATACCCCTATTATTAATTCGGGTACACACGTAACAGTAAATAATATAACCATAAATGCTTCTGGTGTTTTAACTATAAATGGTGGAGGAGATTTAACCATAAACGGCAACAATACCAATAACGGTACATTTACTTTAGAATCTGCCAGTTCGTTAATTGTAAACGGTACATCATCAGGAAACATTACCTATAAAAGAACTTTAGGTTCTACAAACTGGTATTTGGTTTCTAATCCTTTTAATGGGCAAAATATCAATACTTTTACCGTAACAGATGTCGCTATAAATGCCATTGCTACAAACGGTGTAAACTATGGCGTAGCTCCTTATGATAATAATGGAACTGTTTGGAACTATTATACCACAAGTGCAGGAGCAAATAATATTGCAAGTGTAGGAAACTTTGTGACAGGTAAAGGGTATTCTATGAAAAGAACCGCTACAGGAGATCTTAATTTTACAGGTACAATGCCCACTACTGATGTAAACATTTCCATTACAGATGGTACATCCAATAAATTTAATTTAATTGGAAATCCGTACCCGTCTTATCTACCTGCTAATGCCAATGCAGATGCGATAAACAATATTTTAACTATAAACACCACACAATTACAAGAAGAAACACTGTGGTTTTGGGATCAAAGTACATCGTCTTATACACAAATAAATCATGCATCAGCATCACGTTTTATTGCTCCTGCACAAGGGTTCTTTGTCAATGCTAAAATTAGTGGCGGCACCTTTACTTTTACAGAAGCAATGCAAAGTCATCCAGCTACTGATGTGTTTAGTAGAACTACCAATAACCGTTTTGAAATTAACTTAGCAATAACCGATGGTACAACAACTAAAAATACCGAAATCTATTATATCAACGGAACAACCACTGCTTTTGATAATGGCTATGACAGTTCTATTTTTAGTGGAACAAACAACGCTTTTGCCGTTTATACACAAACAGTAACCGATAGCCAAGGTAGAAAACTCGGAATTCAATCTTTACCTGCCAATAATTATGAGAATATGATAATTCCTATAGGTGTGAATGCCATTTCTGGTACAGAGATCACTTTTTCTGTGGATGCTCAAAATATCCCAGCAGGTATAGATATTTATTTAGAAAACAGAACAGACAATACCTTTACTAAGTTGAATGACAATGGTAGTTATACCATTACATTATCAGCAGATACAAATGGTGTAGGTCAGTTTTATCTAAGAACAAGTTCAAGTGCCTTAGGACTAGAAGATGTGACTTTAACAGGAGTTAGTATGTACACAACAGACAATACAACCCTTAAAATTATAGGCTTACAAAACGGAAAATCTACCGTAAAAATGTTTACATTATTAGGTGAAAAAGTACTACAACAAGCATTTGAAAGTACAGGAAATAACAATATTTCTTTACCAAAATTAGCGGCAGGTGTGTATATCGTAAACGTACAAAATACACACGGTACGTTAACTAAGAAAATAATTTTACAATAATTTATCAAACAAAACAGGCAACATGAAAACTCAAGATATAAAAAACACTAAAGAGACAGAAATTACTCGTAAAGACGCACTAAAAAAAATAGGAAATTACGGTAAATATGCCGCATTAACCGCACTAGGCACATACCTAATATTAAACCCTCAAAAAGCACAAGCAGCTTCTCCAGAAGACCCTGGAACGGGCTTTTAATTCATTTTTTAAATGTATAAAAAACTAAAAAAACATGCAAAAAGGCTCTAAATTATTTTAGAGCCTTTTTTTATTTTAAACCTGTATTAAATAGTATCTTTGCACTATTAAATTCATACTTCAAAATAATGAAACTACTATTTATAACAATCGGGATGTTGGCAATTGGTTTTGCAGGAATTGCTATTAAAATTTGGGCTAAAAAAGACGGTAAATTTGCAGGTACTTGCGCAAGTCAAAACCCTGCTTTAAACAAAACAGGCGAACCTTGTGGCTTTTGTGGTAAATCTGCCGATTTATTTGATACCTGCGAAACACCAGAACACGCAAATTAACAATTGATGTAAATTTTATATGATGCTCACTGTATTTTTCTACGTATTTGTAGCAGCAACAGTGATACAAATTGGCTATTACCTTAGTTTTTCGTTTTTTGCATTTTCTAAAGAATCGATTAAAAAAAAGCAACAAAAAACACCTGTTTCTGTCATTATTTGCGCCAAAAATGAGGCAGAAAATTTACAGAAATTCCTTCCTTCTATCGTTCAACAAAAATATGCTGATTTTGAAATTGTGTTGATTAATGATGCTTCTTCTGATACCACTTTAGAAGTGATGAAAAACTTCAAAAAAAACCATAAAAACATTCGCATTGTAAATGTAAAAAATAACGAAGCTTTTTGGGGCAATAAAAAATACGCGCTTACCTTAGGTATCAAAGCCGCAAAACACGAACATTTACTCTTTACAGATGCCGATTGTAAATCTGTATCAGTAAATTGGATTGATAGAATGACACAACATTTTACCGATGAAAAAACCATTGTTTTAGGCTACGGAAAATACGAAACCACTAAAAATTCTTTTGTAAACTTATTGGTTCGTTTTGAAACCTTGCTTACCGCAATTCAGTATTTTAGTTATGCAAAATTACAAAATCCTTATATGGGTGTTGGCAGAAATTTAGCCTATACAAAAAGTGAGTTTTTCAAAACAAACGGATTTATAAAACACATTAAACTAAGATCTGGCGATGACGATTTA
This sequence comes from uncultured Flavobacteriaceae bacterium, assembly GCA_947311815.1. Classification (GTDB taxonomy): domain Bacteria; phylum Bacteroidota; class Bacteroidia; order Flavobacteriales; family Flavobacteriaceae; genus Polaribacter. Next base: position 8,675 of record CAMZMA010000119.1, on the reverse strand, counting down.
TTTATTCAACAAGCTGCTAATAAAAAAAATACGTGTATTTCTACGCATCCTGATAGTTTTACAATATCAATACCTCCAAAAACATTATACGAGTGGTTTCGTCAAAAAAGAAGACACATTTCTACAGCATCTCACTACAAAGTAAAGCATCAATTTTTACTGGGGCTTTTCTTTATAAGTAAAGTCTTTTTTTTAAGTTTCGCAATTCCGATGCTGTTCTTATTTTCATCAAAAATTATCGTCCCTTTTATTACTTCCTATTATCTAATATTATTTTTAGTTGTAGGGTTTTCAGCAAAAAAATTAGAAGAAAAACAGCTTATTTATTACCTCCCTTTTTTAGAATTTTTTCTCATCTTATTTCAATTTAGTATATTTATCGCTAATTCTATTTCAAAACCCGCACATTGGAAATAAAAAAAGAGCAAATTATCATCCAAATTCAAAAAGCAAAAGAAGGGAGTCAAACTGCTTTTCGTTTTTTATTGAATCATTTTTGGGGAAGCGTGTATAATTATCAGCTAAAACATTTACAAAACGATAATGATGCAGAAGATATTACCATTCAAACTTTTTCTAAAGCCTTTGATAGAATTAGTACTTTTGATGAAAAATATCAGTTTAAAACTTGGTTAATTAGCATTTCAAAAAATGTGTATATTGATTATCTTCGGAAAAAAAGCACCTCTATTACAACCGAAACTACTAAAAATCAAGAAGCAGAAGTATATGCCGTAATAGACGATAATCCTACGCCTGAAGATAAAATTATTACCGAACAAAATTTAGCAAAATTATTAAGAGACATTAAAAAACTAAAGCCTAAATATCAAGAAATTATAACATTACGTTTTTTTAACGAACTGAGTTACAAAGAAATATCGATACAAATACAAGAGCCAATGAGCAATGTAAAAGTAAAATTATTACGAGCAAAAAAATTATTGGCAGCGATTATAGAACGATCATAAAATGAAAAAATCTTTTTTAAATAGTATTGGTCCAGGATTATTATTTGCAGGTGCTGCCATTGGCGTTTCGCACTTAGTACAATCTACCAAAGCAGGTGCCACTTTTGGTTTTGGTTTATTATGGGCTTTGTTATTGGTGCATCTGTTTAAATATCCATTTTTTCAATTCGGCCCAAGATATGCAGCCGCTACAGGAGAATCTCTTTTAGAAGGCTATAAAAAACTAGGAAAAGGCGTGTTGGCAACCTATTACATTATCAATTTTGCCACCATGTTTACCATACAAGCTGCGGTTACCATTGTTACTGCAGGTTTAGCTTCGCAACTTTTTGGCATCACCAATAACCTTGTTTTATGGTCAGTAACCATTACCGTTGTTAGCCTCCTTATTTTATTGATTGGTCGATATAAATTGTTAGATAATTTAATGAAATACATTGTTATTATCCTAACAATCAGTACAATTATTGCTGTTGGTGTTGCTTTATTTAGCACAAATAACACGTTCGATTTTACGCAAGTTTTACCAAAAGGAACTATTGAAATTACTTTTTTAATTGCTTTCCTCGGATGGATGCCTGCTCCGTTAGATGTTTCTATTTGGCACTCACTTTGGACACTCGAAAAAGAGAAATCTACCTTTCAAAAAATTGCACCAAAACAAGCTGTTTTCGATTTTAATATTGGCTACATCGGCACTCTTTTTTTAGGCGTTTGTTTTGTTTTATTAGGCGCTTTGGTGATGTATCATTCGGGAGAAACTTTTTCTAACAAAGGAGGCGTTTTTGCGGGTCAATTAATTAGTTTATACACCAAAAATTTGGGCGAATTTTCGCATATCTTTATCGCTGCCGCCGCTTTTACTACCATGTTTAGCACTACTTTAACCACTTTAGATGCATCGCCAAGAGCTATGACTAAAACGACCGAATTATTATTCGATAAAAAAACGAAATTTAACTATTGGTTTTGGATACTTTTTTTAGGCATCGGCACCTTTATCATCTTATATTATTTTATGAGTAATATGGGTTTTCTTATCAAAGTAGCTACCATATTATCGTTTTTAACAGCTCCGTTTTATGCCATTTTAAACTATATTTTAATTACAGGAAAGCACACGCCCAAAGAACATCGCCCTTCTATTTTTCTTAAAATTTTAAGCGGATTTGGTATTCTTTTTCTCATCGGATTTAGTCTTTGGTTTTTATTAAATTTGTAACTTTGCACCTATCAATAAAAAACAAATGGCAAACGAATCTGTAATCCTTCCCGAAAGACAAAAAAAACCAAAATGATTGCGAGTAAAATTACCTGTGGGTAAAAAATACACCGAATTAAGAAGTTTGGTTGATAAGTACAAATTAAATACCATTTGCACTAGTGGAAGTTGCCCAAACATGGGCGAATGTTGGGGAGAAGGTACAGCAACCTTTATGATTCTTGGTAATATTTGCACTCGTTCTTGCGGATTTTGTGGCGTAAAAACAGGAAGACCCGAAACGGTTGAATGGGATGAACCCGAAAAAGTTGCCCGTTCTATTAAATTGATGAGCATAAAACACGCAGTACTAACATCAGTAGATAGAGACGATTTAAAAGACGGCGGCTCTATTATTTGGGCAGAAACTGTAAATGCAGTACGTAGAGCAAATCCTTCTACGACTTTAGAAACCTTGATTCCAGATTTTCAAGGCGATACAAAATTATTAGATCGAATTATTGAAGTGCACCCAGAAGTAGTTTCGCATAACTTAGAAACCGTACGAAGATTGACTAGAGAAGTACGAATTCAAGCAAAATACGACCGAAGTTTAGAAGTTTTACGCTACCTGAAAGAAAAAGGAATGCGTACCAAATCTGGCATTATGTTGGGGTTAGGAGAAACCGAAGAAGAGGTGCTACAAACTATGAAAGACCTTAGAAATGCAAATGTAGATATTATTACTATTGGTCAATATTTACAACCTAGTAAAAAGCATTTACCTGTAAAAGAGTTTATCACTCCAGCACAGTTTAAAAAATACGAAACTATTGGTTTAGAAATGGGCTTTATGTATGTAGAAAGTGGTGCTTTGGTACGTTCTTCTTACAAAGCACATAAACACGCTGTTTAATTTTTTTTATCAAATTCTTAAATAAACCCTTTCAAACGTTAAGAAAATGTGAAATATTTATTTTTTTACCTTTTTACAATAAAATAATTCAATTTGGCACGAGATTTGCAAATAGTAAATCGAAGACAACGTAGTAAACTGTTTTCATTGTGTAAATTATTTGAATTAGTTGATTAACAAGCCCCGTAACAAATGTTACGGGGCTTGTGCTTTATAACTAAGTCGTTTTATTTTTACGTAAGATTAGACAATGATTCAACGTAATTTCTTTTAAAACCTGAATTCGATATAAGAATCGAAGTAAAAATTCAATAAATACGTGAGATGTGAGCTGTAATTTTTTAGAGAAACGTGTTTCTTTAAAAAATTTAACTCAGGTTTTAATCCTTGAATAGAAATAATCACTTCATCATTCTCTTATCTAAACCTCTTGATTCTCTAACCTTATCTCTTGATACTATCCACTTTTTTCCTATTTTTGTAAACTACTAAAAAACACATCAATGTCAGAAATTTTTACAGCAGGAAATCTATTTACACTTTTAATGTTAATTTTATTACAAGCTGTGTTAGGTTTTGATAATTTATTATACATTTCTTTAGAATCGAAAAAAGCACCCGAAAAAGACCAAAAAAAAGTACGGAAATTAGGAATTCTTATCGCTATATTTTTAAGAATCGGACTTTTATTTTTAATCGTGTCACTTATCAACGTTGTAAAAGAACCTATTTCTTTTTTAACAGGAGAAATTGGCGATGTTGCTCATTTTGCATTTAACGGACACAGTATTATTGTGTTATTTGGTGGCGGATTTATCGTTTATACTGCCATCAAAGAGATTTGGCACATGATTTCTAACAACGATTTTGAAAATCATCAAGAAGAAAACGGAAGTAAAAGGAGTACTAATTCGGTCATTATTTCTATCGTTATTATGAATTTGGTTTTTTCTTTTGATTCTATTTTAGCAGCTATCGGATTGACCAATGAAGTAGGTAATTACGCAGCAGAAATGATAATCATGTCTATCGCCATTATTATAAGCGGATTGATTATGCTTTTTCTTGCCGATAAAGTTTCAGAATTTTTAAATAAAAATAGGCTGTATGAAGTGTTAGGACTTTTTATCCTTTTTATTGTAGGAATTATGCTAGTTACCGAAGGCGGTCATCTTGCTCATTTAGAATTTTTTGGCAATAAAGTAGAACCGATGAACAACACTACTTTTTACTTTATTATTGCTATTTTAGTAATTATTGATGTGGTGCAAGGTAAATATCAGAAAAAAATAATGCGGCAAGAAAATAAAGAAAAATTAAAGAAATAGTAATAATTTTTCATCCTTAAAAACGTCCTACTTTCACACTATATATATTTATAAAGTAAATTTTTCGCAAATAAAAACACCTCTTATGACTTACTTTAATATCTAAAAAAGGTTGACACAAATTTACACGAAATGGTTATTATGAAATTTCACGGATTAAAAATCTAAAGATTTTTTTTTTAGAGATTCGAATTCATTCAGCCACAAATTCTTTTCATTCTTGAAAAAAATTCGTGGCTTTTATAAAAAACACGTGTTTGCCCTTTGATTCTTTCTGTTTTTTAACAAAAATTCTATCAAAAATCACTAATTTAGCACGTTTGTTAAAAAATTATTTTTAGCACTCTTTTAAAAATAAAAATTAGGCGATTATGACACCAAATGACGATAGAAAAATACGAGAAAAATTACAACAAAAAACATGGAACGAAGTTAAAACCAACGATTCTTGGGCAATATTCAAAATTATGGCCGAGTTTGTTGAAGGCTACGAAAAATTAAGTAAAATAGGGCCTTGTGTGTCTATTTTTGGTTCAGCACGTACCAAACCAGATAATAAATACTACAAACTTGCAGAAGAAGTTGCGTATGAATTAACGCAAAATGGCTACGGAGTTATAACTGGCGGAGGCCCTGGAATTATGGAAGCTGGTAATAAAGGCGCACATAGAGGAAAAGGAACTTCGGTAGGTTTAAATATAGAATTACCTTTTGAACAACATGACAATCCTTGGATTGACCCAGGAAAAAGTTTAGATTTCGATTACTTTTTTGTACGTAAAGTAATGTTTGTAAAATACTCTCAGGGTTTTGTTGTTATGCCTGGTGGATTCGGAACTTTAGACGAATTATTTGAAGCTATCACCTTAATTCAAACCAAAAAAATTGGACGTTTCCCTATTGTTTTAGTAGGTAGCAGTTTTTGGTCTGGCATTATCGACTGGATAAAAAACACACTTTTAAAAGAAGGAAACATCAGCGAAAAAGATTTGAATTTATTTAGAATTGTAGATACCGCCGAAGAAGCCGTAGATCATCTTAATAAATTTTATGCTAAATATAGTTTTAAACAAAATTTCTAATCAGAAATTATCCCTAAAAAATTTAAAAGTGATACTAAAACGTTTCTTAATAATCGGTTTGTTTTTGATTGGTTCAGTAAGCATTCATGGGCAAACCAATATAAAAACCATGTTTTATAATTTATTAAATTATTCAACATCCACAATAAGTCAGAACAAAACCATCCATTTAAAAACTATTTTAGATGATGTACAGCCCGATTTATTTATGGTCTGCGAGTTGGTAAACAGCACCGCATCTGACTATTTATTCACCAATGCAGTGGCGGCTTCTAATCCAGATTTTGAGAAAGCTACATTTCAAGTAAGCCAATCGCCAGCAACAGGTTTACAACAAATGGTGTATTACAATAAAAAGAAATTGATTTTAGAAAATAGTAGCATTGTAACCACAGGGACTAGAGATATTAATCATTATACATTTAAAATTAACACGGTAAATATTGCCACAAATCCTATTCGATTAGAAGTATATGTAACGCACTTAAAAGCATCATCAGGAAGTACAAACAGACAAAAAAGATTGAATTCTGTGACCGATTTTGTAAATGATTTAGCTAATTTAGATGCTAATAGTTTTGTTGTTTTTTCGGGTGATTTTAATTTGTACACCAGTAATGAAGAAGCGTATATAAAATTATTAGATACAAATAACGCTATAATTATGGTAGATCCTATTGATAGACCAACACCTACTTTTCCGAATGACGGAACCGATTATTTTGACCCTAACAACTACAACTCTACTTACTTTTGGAACAACACTACTTTTAAAGATATTCACACACAATCTACCAGAACGTACACTTCAGAAAACAATGTGCAAGATCAAAGTGGTGCAACTGGCGGAATGGATGACCGATTTGATTTTATTATGATGTCTAAAAACTTTACAACTAGTTCAAATTTATTTTATGTAAACAACAGCTACAAATCCGTAGGAAACAATGGCAACTGTTATAATTCTTATGTTGCAAACAGTAATTGTACAGGTTCTTGGTCTCAAAACACCAGAAACGCTTTACATGAATTTTCTGATCATTTACCTGTAATTATGGAAATTGAAACACCAGAAAACACCTTATCTTTACCCAATTATTACCAACCAATAACAGTAATTGGTAACACAATTGTTCATGAAAAACTTCGTGTAAAATTCAATAATTTAAAAGAAAAAACGTTGGTTATTTACAATCAACTAGGACAAGAAGTTAAACGTATTTTTAAGAACATTAACACTCAAAATAGTGTTATTGATGTACAAAATTTTAGCACTGGCATCTATTATATAAAAACACAACAACAAACTGTCCCTTTAAAATTTGTAAAAAAATAATTGACAAAAAAACTAACGATAACTGTTCTTTTACTATGGATTCATTTTGGGATAAACGCTCAAAATAATTCCATAAAAATACATGCCGTTTTAGATGAGGTACAAGGTCTTTTAAAAATACAACAAGACATTGTTTTTTACAACAATAGCAACCAACAATTACAAGAAATTTACTTACACAATTGGGCAAACAGTTATAAACACAACAAAACACCTCTTTCTACAAGGTTGATAAAAGACTATAAGAAAAGCTTGTATTTCGCGAAGAAAAAAGACCGAGGTTACACAAAAATTCATTCAATTGCTGTCAATTTTAAACCTACCAAATTTAACGAGCTAAAAAATCAATCAGACATTATAAAGATTGATTTAAAAACACCTTTAGCACCAAAAGATTCTGTTTTAATATCGGCCACTTACACGGTTAAAATACCTAATGCTAAATTTACAGGCTACGGAAAAACAAAAACAGGCTATCATCTAAGATATTGGTATTTAACTCCCGCCGTTTACAACAACGGTTGGCAACTAATGAGCAACTTAAATATTGATGATTTGTTTGAAAATCCGACCGATTTCACCATTCAATTAGAAGCTCCGAAAGCATTTTATTTAGAAAGCAATTTATACCAATACAATCCTATAAAAAAAGAAAAAAATCATCATTATTTGGTAGGGCATCAAAAAACGGATGTCATTTTAAACATCAGTTTACTAAAAACATATCATACTTTTAACACCAAAAATGTGGTGGTAAAAACCAATATCACGCAAAAAGACATTCAACAAAAATTATCGAAAGATATTTTAAATAGAGAAATTCTTTTTATTGAAAGTTATTTAGGAAAATACCCTCATAACGAAATTTTTATTGATAAAATTACCCAAGCCAAAAACCCCATTTACGGACTCAATCAATTGCCAAATTTTTTACGCCCTTTTGGTGATGTTTTTAAATGGGACATTACCCTATTTAAAGCGCTTACTAAAAAGTTTATCGAAAACACACTGCACTTTAACAAACGAAAAGATTATTGGTTAATTGATGGTTTACAAACCTATTTAATGATGGAATATGTGCAAAAATATTATCCAGAAATTAAATTACTAGGCAAAGTATCAGAAACTTGGGGCGTACGTAAATTTAACATTGCCAAATTGAATTTTAATGATAAATATCCTTTTATATATCAGTTTAGCGCACGTCAATTTTTAGATCAATCCTTAACCACAAGAGCCGATTCTTTATCAAATTTTAACAGAAAAATTGTAAACAAATACAAAGCAGCGTTGGGCTTAAGATATTTAAGAGGTTATTTAGGTGATTCCGTTTTACACCAAGCATTCAAAGAATTTTACAGCAAAAGCACTTCAAAAATTTGTTCAAGTTCAGATTTTCAGAAAATCCTAACATCGAAAACAACAAAAAATTTAGATTGGTTTTTTGGCGATTATTTACAAACCAACAAAAAAATAGACTATACCATACAAAAGGCTGTTGTTAAAAACGATTCGGTAAAAGTGACTATTAAAAACAAACGAAACATTACAGCTCCTGTTGCTTTGTACGGTGTAAAAAACAAAAAAATTATTTTTAAGAAATGGATTACCAATGTAGATTCTACCAAAACCATTTCTATTAAAAAAGGCGATTTCGATAAACTTTCATTAAATTATGAGCAGCTATATCCTGAATACAACACCTTAAATAATTGGAAAAAACTAAAACCTAGCTTATTAGGAAAACCCATACAATTTAAGTTTTTAAAAGATATCGAAGACCCTTATTACAATCAAATTTATTACCAACCAGAGCTAAAATACAATTATTACGATGGTTT